>CAYPJI010000268.1:0-3098 GCA_964411045.1 uncultured Methylobacter sp.
CGGTGAATCGCTTTGGTGGCGAAATACTTTCACAGTCTCGTACGCATCGCGTACCATTTTTCAAGATGCCCAGATGAATTAAATCCGAAAGGTACGCAGTGCGTACCCTACCGCTGCTAAAAGAGCCAGGGCACGGCGAACGGGAAATGGCGCTCATCGCAGCCTATCCGTAATTAAAACAACCCAGAAAAAGGCTGCACCGTCACCCATTCGCCGGCTTTGATATCGGCGCTGTCATGGTCAAGAATAATGAATGCGTTCGCCAGGCTCATCGAACGCAAAATCCCCGAGCCCTGCTTGCCGGTCGTTTTCACGGTCCACTCGCCTTTTTCGTTTTGTTCGATGATGCCGCGATAGATTTCGGTGCGGCCGGGTTTCTTGCGCAGGTTCTCAGTGGTTTTGGCCAGGAAGGTCGGCACGATCGGCTTGTTATTGATGCCCAGCATTTTTTCCAAAGCAGGCAGCACAAATTGATAAAACGTCACCATGACCGCGACGGGATTGCCGGGCAGACCGAAAAACGCGGCCTTGCCAATCCGGCCGAAAGCCAGAGGCCGCCCCGGTTTGAGAGCTACTTTCCAGAAGTCGACCTGGCCGGATGCCTGCAGCGCCGTTTTCGTGTAATCGGCTTCACCGGCCGATACGCCGCCGGAAGAAATGATCACGTCGGCATAGGTAGCGGCTTCTTCAAAACTATTCAGCAGCGAGTCGGGGTCATCTTCCAGTATTCCTAAATTGATGATTTCGATATCGGGCCGGTCCAGCGCCGCTAGCAGGCTGTAGCGATTGCTGTCATAAATGCCGCCCGCGCCGGGCGTCTGGCCGATGCCGAACACTTCATTGCCGGTCGAGGCGATAGCGATTCTGAGTTTTCGGCGCACACTGATTTCGGCAATGCCGAGCGAGGCGCACAGGCCGATGTCGGGCGGCGCCAGATATTTGCCCAACTCCAGGACGGTTTGTCCCTGCCGGATATCTTCGCCGGCCTGGCGGACGTTCCGGCCGGCCTGGTGCCGATTGTCCAGTTCGATGAAATGATCGGACAGCTGTACCTGTTCCTGCATGACCACGGTATCGAGACCTTCCGGCATGGGTGCGCCGGTCATGATGCGGATGCACTGGCCGCGCTCCGTGCTGCCGTCATAGGGCCTGCCGGCAAATGCCTGACCTATGATTTCCAGCCGGCATGTGCCCCGGTCGGGCAGGTCTTCGGCATGCAGCGCGTAGCCGTCGACGGCGGCATTGGTATGTGCCGGTACATTGAGGGTCGAGATGACCGGCTCGCAGAGCGAGCGGCCTCGGGCGTGTTCGATAGCAAGGCGTTCCTGCCCTTCGATCGCAGGCACGGCGGCCAGTATTCGGGCCAGTGCATCTTTGACGGGGATCAGTCCGGGCTCATAGATGTCGTTGCAGCTGGGTTGAGTCGTAATCATTTTCGCGTGCTGGGTCCATTGATGGGAATGCCGTTGCTCATAAAGCTTAAAAAATACTCCAGATTCCGGAACTCCGGGCTTTGGGCTGGGATGGGCGGGGCTTTGATCTGTTCCAGGCATTCTTTGAAGCGCCGATGCAGGGTGCCCATTTCGCCCCATTTTAACCGGTAAACCGGCCAGTGGCTGGTGTGACCGAGGGACGGACTCAGGATTTCGGAACGCAGCTGCCTGCCGGCGTTTTGCACATGGCAGGTGGCGCAGGCGAAATTCAACTGGCCGCGGCGCCGGTAGTAGAAATCCTTGCCTTGCTGGTAGGCGGCCAGGGCGCGCGGATCATCGGCCGGTATCGAAATCGTAGTCGGCTTGCCGCGCGAGGTGAATGCCAGGTAAGCGAGCAGCCTGGCTATGTCGCCTTTTTCATAGGGCAGGGGCGCTTCCTGATTGTCGGCACGGCAGTCATTGATGGCTTTGGCCAGTGTGACGACTTCGCCCTTATCGTGATCCCATCGGGGGTATTCATGAGCGATGGCAATGCCTTTATCAGGGAAGCAATCGGCGTAGTGGCGGCCGTTTTTAAAAGGCGTGTTAAATAAGGCTTCGCCCTGTTCTATGGCGTCTTCATAAGGCGGAAACTCCTCGATGGCCTGCCAGGACTGGCGCGCGATCGGATCGATCGCATAGACGCCGTCAGCATAGTCCGACAATTTGAGCTTGGGAAACAACTGCTGATAATGCTGCCGGAACTTCTGCTGATCCTGCAGCGGATCGGCATGCGCGGGCGGGGCCAATACGCTTGCAAGACCGCCAAGCAGCAGGATGCTACTTGATAATATGTTCTTCAGAATCCTGCTGGCCAAGATTGTCCACCCAACTGATCGTGATTTTATCGCCCGACTCGCCGCCTTTCAGCATGAAGGCGAAATAAGGGTCTTTGGAAACGCTGGCGCCTAGCGCGCAATTGGCGATCACCTTGTCATTGTGTTTGACGGTCAGTTCCTGAATAAAGTGCGCCGGAATAGGCTGGTTAGTCGTCTTGTCGATGTTGCGGCCGTGCTCCATCGGATGCGTGATCAGGGTTCTGATCTGGGTCTTGCCGTCAATGCGTTTGGTTCGGATCTTGATGCTGCTCATATTAACCTCCGCAGCCGCCGATCGTGACTTTGACCGTCTGCCTGGCGCTGTACAGATTATTGCCAGCCTGTGCGATGACAATGACGTCGGACGTTTCGGCCATTTTCAGGCGGGTCGAGACGGTAGGCTCAAGATCGGGCGACAGGTCGAACCGGGCGGCCAGCGGCACAGGGTTTTTTTCGACCAGGATGGAGATGGTGCCGACGCCGTCGAGATGACTGGTCACAGTGATCGGCACCACGGCGCCGTTTTCTGCAATCTGCGGTATCTGAATCTCGATCTTATCGCTTTCGGTGATTTTCGCGTCCTTGAATAGCGTCTTCAGCGTTTCTTCCAGTTTACCCTGGGCAAACTGCTCGGCGATCCATTCGGCGCTGGCCGGACCGGATTTAAGAAAACCGCTGGCCAGAGCCATTGAGTAAGCGCCGAGCGATACGGACTTTTTCAGAAATTCTCTACGATTGACGGGCATGGGGACTCCAGTCTTTATTGCTGATAAGTTACTCCAGACTCCAGAGATAATCGACGACCTTG
>CAYPJI010000269.1:0-3086 GCA_964411045.1 uncultured Methylobacter sp.
TGAGAAATCCGGCGGCAAACTGTGGAGCTACGAGCAGAGCGTACCGGCGCTTAGTGTGAGAGGAACCGGTTCGTTGCTGATCAGCGAGGATAACGTCATTGGCGGGTACGACAACGGCAAGCTGATTGCCTTGCGTCTGAACGATGGCAAGCATATCTGGGAAACCAGCATTGTGCTTCCGACAGGACGTTCCGAAGTTGAAAGGCTGGTCGATCTCGATGTGGACCCGATTGAAACGGATGGCGTTATCTATATCGCCAGCTATCAGGGCGGCATCGCAGCGGTTTCGGCAGGAGACGGCGACGTCATGTGGCGTAACGAGTCGATTTCGTCTTCCTCCGGTATGGCCAGCGACTGGCGCTATTTGTATCTAACTGATTCAAAAAGTGACGTCTGGCAGTTGGAACAGCGCACCGGCGCTTCATTATGGAAACAACAAGACCTGCATCAAAGAAAACTGACAGCGCCGGCCACTTATGAAAGTAATGTCGTGGTCGGTGATCTGGAAGGCTATGTGCATTGGCTGTCCACCAGCGACGGCAGGCAGCTGGCCCGCATACAAGTGGCCGACAGCGCCATAGATGCCAAACCCCTCGTGGTAGACAATACCGTTTACGTTTATGCCAAAGACGGCACGCTTGCCGCCTTAAGAGCTCGATCCTTATAAAAAATATGTTACCTGTAATAGCCCTGGTTGGGCGCCCTAATGTGGGCAAGTCCACATTGTTCAATTATTTAACACGCAGCCGCGAGGCGCTGGTAGCCGATTATCCCGGCCTGACCAGAGACAGGCAGTACGGCCGCATCAAATACGGCAGCCGCGCCTCTCTGGTAGTCGATACCGGCGGCATAGCCGACGATGCGGAAGGCATCGATAGCTGTGCCAAAAAACAGGTGCAGATCGCGCTCGATGAAGCTGATGTCGTTTTTTTCATGGTCGATGCGCGCGAAGGGTTGAGCGCGTCCGATCAGGTTATCGCTGACACGCTTAGAAAACTGAACAAGCCGGTCATCCTGGTCATGAATAAGGTTGACGGCATACATGGCGATGTGGCGGCTGCCGATTTTCATTCGCTGGCGCTGGGCGAGCCGGTACAAATCGCCGCGACACATGGCCGTGGCATACCCGAATTACTGGCGCGTGCCGACCGGTTGCTGCCGCCTCCCGATAAAGAGGCCGAAGACCTGCGTGACGGCATCAGCGGCATCGGCATTGCCGTGGTCGGCCGGCCGAACGTCGGCAAATCGACACTGGTCAACCGGTTGTTAGGCGAAGAGCGCGTGGTCGTGTTCGATGAGCCCGGCACGACGCGCGACAGTATTTATATTCCGTTTGAGCGTGACGATAGACAATTCACGCTGATCGATACGGCCGGTATGCGCCGGCGCTCAAAAGTGTCTCTGGGCATTGAAAAGTTCAGCGTCATCAAATCCCTGCAGGCGATTGAAAAAGCCAACGTCGTCATCTATCTGATCGACGCCAGCGAAGGCATTACCGATCAGGATGCGCATTTGCTGGGCCTCGTGCTGGAAGCGGGCAGAGCCTTGATTATCGGCCTGAACAAATGGGACGGCTTGACCACGGAGCAGAAAGAAACCGTCAAGCGGCAGATGGATGTCAAACTGTCGTTTCTGGATTTTGCTGAAAAACACCCGATTTCCGCGCTGCACGGCAGCGGCGTCGGTAAACTGTTCGATGTCGTGCATACCCTGTACGATTCGGCTATGCTCGACATGAGCACGCCGGCACTGACGCGGATATTGGGTGAAGCGACGGCTGCGCATCAGCCGCCGTTAGTGAACGGGCGCCGAATCAAGCTCAAATATGCCCATCAGGGCGGCCGCAATCCGCCTATTGTGGTCATACACGGCGTTCAGACCGATGTGTTGCCGACTTCCTATAAGCGTTATTTAATGAACTATTTCCGCGACAAGCTAGGTCTGAAAGGAACGCCTATCCGTCTGGAATTCAAATCGCCGGCCAATCCCTTTCACGGCAAGAAAAATAAACTGACCGAGCGCCAAGTACAAAAACGCAAGCGGCTGGTGAAGCATAACAAAAGCAAAAAGTGATGCGAAGGGCGATATGGGCAGGCAAGCGATGAGCGGTTTGCCCATCAGCGTTATCGAAACGTTAAATTCGGCATGTGTTAATTGACTACCCATCTGGAGGATACAACTCATGGCTACAATTAAATTTCAAGGTAAACCGTTGCATACATCGGGTGAATTGCCCGCAGTCGGCAGCAAGGCGCCGGACTTTACCCTGGTCAACGGCAAATTACAGGAAGTGACGCTGGCGACTTATGCAGGTAAAAGAAAAATTCTGAATATCGTGCCGAGCCTCGATACGCCCGTATGCGCCGCGTCAACGCGTAAATTCAACGAGAAGGCCTCACGCCTGGACAATACCGTCGTTCTGGTGATTTCGGCGGACCTGCCTTTTGCGCAAGCCCGCTTTTGCGAAGCGGAAGGGCTCAAAAATGTGATTCCGCTGTCAACCTTCCGTTCCAGTTTTACCGATGACTACGGCGTCCAAATTACCGATACCGTTCTTGCCGGTTTGGCGGCCCGCGCCATTGTCATTCTGGATGAAAATGACAAAGTGATTTATACGCAACAGGTTGATGAGGTAGCCAACGAGCCAGATTATGAGAGCGCATTGGCTGCACTGTAAACTTTAAATTTTTTCATGATTAAGTAAAGATTGGAGCAATTAGCGATTAGTTAGACGCGTATTGTAGAATATTTATTGTAACGGAATGAGCTAGTGTCAATTCGTGCTCAGCCCTATTCAGAAGATTTACGTTCCCGCATGATAGAAGCTGTCGAAGCGGGTGCAACAGTTCGCGCAGTGAGCACATGCTAAGGCATCAGCCTTTGCTTTGGTTTCCAGCATGCACTTCTTGTCGCGTCCAACCGGTGCCGCAGAGGCAATTTTTTGAAGGCTAAAGAGCTTCTGACTGGAGTCTCAAGAAACAGTCAAAGCTCAGTTAGTAGCGCTGCAATCCCACTACACAAGCTGAAAGGCTAATTAAAGGAAACGTCTTCTTGAGACGTATTGATGAGCACGATGACTGGCTCGG
>CAYPJI010000270.1:0-3077 GCA_964411045.1 uncultured Methylobacter sp.
ATACGTTTTCTTTCGGCAATCTCGTTGCTCAGCACTTCATTGGTACGAGCAAGCTCCGAAGTTCTCTCCTGCACACGAATTTCAAGCTCTTCATGAGACTTCTGAAGCGCTTCTTCCGCCAACTTTTGCTCAGTGATATCCGTGCAGGTTCCTATCCATTCCCGGACCGTTCCATCCGCTTCCAATACCGGCACCCCGCGCTCAGAGATATGGCGATACTCGCCGTCATGCCTGTACAGGCGATACTCTGCGTTGTGCATGGAACATGTCCTCACGGCGTGCAACCAATGCATCATAGTATTATGGCGGTCTTCCGGATGAATGGCATTGACCCATCCATGGCCTTTGACTTCGGCCTCGTTTTGGCCTGTAAATGCCCGCCAGCTGGGTATATCTTCAGCAACTTCGCCCAAGGGATTAGTGGTCCATACAATTTGAGTGGTAGCAATAGCCAAGGAACGGTATCGTTCTTCGCTGAGCCGCAACGCTTTTTCCAGACTGTTCCGGGACTGAATTTCCCTCTCAAGCTCAGCATTGCGTTGGGCGAGCTCAGCCGTACGGTCAACGACTTCAGATTCCAGTTCCTGCAATACCTGATGAAGCTGATCCTGGACAGCTCGCCTGGTCAATTCCAGTGAACGCCTTTCCAGTTCCACAGCGACGATATTGGCAAGATTCGCTATATAAGGTTCGTAAGGCAAAAACTCATCAAAGTTCTCAATCGAGTAGATCAAAAAACCATACAGTTTTGATGAGGTACGTAGCGGCAGACGACGCAAGCTCACCTGTTCCATCGAACAAAGCCCGACAATATCAAATGGCATGTCCCAATTGTTGGCACACTCGGAGCAGTTTATAAGGGGCTCCGAAATTGTCGACTTCACGGTACCTTCCAAACAGAAATATACCGCCGCAAGCCCCGGCACTATCCGGTTCAGCGCCTTATTGACAAAATCAACAATGGTTTTTTGATCCGGAAGAATGCACAAGGTGCCGGGAATAACAAATAATTTGCCAAGAACTTCGGCTTTACATTGAGTAGTCATCATGGATAAAGCTGGCTATAAAACAATGATTTGGCATATGGAAATACCGTCTGCTAACCGAAACCCAAAAAAATCCGTTCTTATGATGCGGAAGCTAACACATTATGTTTTTCAGGTCGTTGATAATAGGGATTATGCACAACTTGTCCGGCTACGATCATCATGGGATGAACATTCAGCACATCAAAAAGGGTCGCGCCGTCTATTTTGTTAACGTCATACTGGCAGATAACACCGTGGACAGGATATTCTTCTACCAGACTGTTAAGCATCGCTTCGTATTCGACCCAGCGTTCAGCGCCGGGCATGCCCTTGCGCAGCCAGCTCGTGTCTCCAGTCATGCGTACTCCCGCAAAACTTTCGTGCTGAGCCTGCCTGTAAAATGCACGCCAATAATCAATCATGCGCTCCGGCATAAAGGTGCCATCGGGACAATAAGATGTCTCCGCCTGAGCCAGAATCAGTTGTGCCGGTTTAATATTGTTGGGAGGCGTAATCCCTAGCTGAGAGAGACATTCACCCATCTCATTTGAGGAAGGTGTGGAGGGAATATCTGCAAAATAGGTGACTTTTTCACCGGCAGTCAGCCCGCTCTGGACAAATTCCGCGATAGTGCGCCGCCGCTCATTTTCATTATTGTACAAATAACAGATGTGCAATCCTGCCGGAAATGTCTGCTCATTGAAACCAAATGAAACTTGATGACTAGCTTGACACATATAAACACCTCTACAAGACTATAAATCCAAAATCTGCTAGTTTTTAAAAGTACAACGCTTATCAATGGATAAGGACAAATATCAAGAGAATTACTTGATAAGTGCTGTCCCATAGTTAATGATTTTATTATTGTTTTAACTCTGATAAAACGGTGAATCTCAGCTTTGGGCCAAGAATCCGAATTATTCGATTGTATCAACTATTAACTTTTTGTATCGCTATTTTTTCGAAAATCAAAACACGGTCTTTTCTGAAGCTTATCGATTTTCACTAAGAATTTAACTGCATAGGATCAGCCTCTGTAATTACAGACAAAGATTTTCCCGGGAACATAAAGTTCCAAATAACTGCTAAAAATTCCACTACCAACTTATAACGTTCGGAGTCGGCGGGTTTTTTGCCGGTATTTGAGACTTTTAATTGCATAGCCGCCCCCCGGCCGGAAAATATCCCATTTAAGGCGGCGCTCGCTTAATGAAAAGGGGTTATAAAAACGCTTGTCTCAGCCCCCCAGGCAGTGATAGAGTCCAGACCAAAATGCAGCCTATGGAATATAATGTTATTGTCGCATCTTAAATACCACTGGCCCGAGCCGTGGCGACTGAATTTAAGAGCTAGCCAATCACTCACACAACTTCACTAATCAGGAGCATTATGCGAAACTGGATCAAAGACAATGGAGGCTTCATCGCCTTCTTACTCTGCTTCGTTTTTTTCCGTACAGCAATTGCGGATTGGAATACAATTCCATCGGGTTCAATGCGTCCCAATTTGCTTGAAGGAGACGTTGTTTTTGTGAACCGTCTTGCCTATGATTTCAAGCTCCCGCTGACGGATATCGTCGTTGCGCACATTGGTGAGCCAAGGCGCGGGGATATTGCTACTTTTTCATCTCCCACAGATGGTAAACGACTGATCAAACGCATTATCGCCCTGCCGGGCGACCGGGTTGAAATGCGGGACGAGATTCTGTTCATCAATGGCAAGGCCGCCGAATACAGTGAACCGAAAGCATTGTGGGAGCCAAGTGAAGGCGGCGGCATCAAGGCATTACGTTTAACTGAAACCTCTGGCCAGAACAAACGGCAAATTCAGCTGCTTGCAGGCCTGTTTGCTAAAAGCACTTTCGGCCCAATGGAAGTTCCCGTAGGAAATTTTTTGATGCTTGGCGACAACCGCGACAACAGTGCAGATTCTCGCTATTTTGGCTTTGTTCCTCGTCATCTGCTGATCGGACAGGCCCAGCGAATACTGGTGTCTGCGGATATCAAGGGAAGCTGGATTCCGCGCCTTGAGCGGTTCGGGCAGCGC
>CAYPJI010000271.1:0-3060 GCA_964411045.1 uncultured Methylobacter sp.
TGCCCCGAAGGAAGGGCGTATTCTACCGGCTTTTTTTCATTCGTCAAGCAATAATCTTCTTCAAACAGGTATTTTATTGTCTGCAGAATTTAACCAGTTTAAATATCTGGCTATACCTTCTTTAACGCTAAGAAATTTCTTGGTATAACCCGCCCGTCTTAAGCCTGAAATATCCGCCTGGGTATAACTTTGATACGCGCCTTTTAAATGCTCAGGAAAAGGAATATATTCAATATCACCTTCTTTATGCCAATCGATAACCGCTCGAGCAACGGCTTTGAAGGTTTCGGCCTGCCCGGTTCCGATATTATAAATACCATGCTGATCAGGATGATCCAAGAACCATAAGTTAACATCTACCACATCATCGACGTAGACAAAATCTCGTTTTTGCTCGCCGTCAGCCAAGCCATCACAACCCGCAAATAGCTTGGCTCGCTTTTGCTCTATAATCTGACGATTAAAATGAAATGCCGTGCTGCTCATTGAGCCTTTATGCTGTTCTCTTGGGCCATAAACATTGAAGTACCGAAATCCGACAATCTGGCTCTTCGTATTGGGCAATAACTGACGGACATATTGATCAAATTGAAATTTTGAATAGGCATACATATTGATCGGATGTTCGCATTTGCGATCGACGCGAAAACCGTGCTTGCCATTACCATAGACTGAAGCAGATGATGCATATATAAACGCTGCATTTTTTGCGATACACCAATGCAACAAGCGTTTTGAATAATCGTAATTATTCATCATAACGAATTGCCCATCCCATTCTGTTGTCGAAGAACAAGCACCCTGATGAAAAACGGCTCGCACATCGTTTAGAAAAGCCGGCGATTCAATTTTTTCTATGAATTGAGCTTTATCCATGTAATCGGCGATATCCAGGTCAGCAATATTGTGCATTTTCCGGCCGTTAACCAGATGATCGACCAGCAATATATTGCGCTCGCCGCGCTCGTTTAAGGCTCGAACAAGATTACTGCCGATAAATCCCGCGCCGCCGGTAACAACAATCATGCTTCTCCCCTCGCTTTATTAATCATGGACGTTGTCGACTGACCATCAACAAACTTTAAAATTTTCACTTCGCCCCCCGCTTTTATAACGCAATCACCGCCGGCAACTTGCTCGGGCCGATAATCGCCACCTTTGACGATGACATCGGGTAATAATCTGCAATATAAGCGTTCCGGCGTTTCTTCTTCGAATGACACTACCCAATCCACACAGGCCAATGCCGCAAGCACCACCATACGCTGTTGAAGACCATTAATCGGGCGCGTATCACCTTTAAGCTGTCTGACTGATGCATCAGAGTTAACCGCGACAATCAACCTGTCACCCAAAGCTCTAGCTTGCTCCAGATAAGTGACATGTCCGGCATGCAGTAAATCGAAACAACCGTTAGTCATAATAATTCGTTCGCCATTGGCTTTTGCCTTGGCGATAATCTGAGCTAATTCATCTTCAGAAACGACACCGTATTGTGAATCCCGATCGCTATGCGTAGCCCGCATCAATTCCAGCAGAGAGACAGTCGATGTACCGAGCTTACCGACTACAATGCCGCCAGCCAAATTGGCCAAATACATCGCATCATGCAGGGTTTTACCAATCGCTACGCCTAAAGCCATTACCGCAATAACCGTATCGCCAGCGCCAGTTACGTCAAACACATCCTTGGCTTGAGCCGGAAGGGAATGCACAGATGCATCTTGTATCAACGTCATGCCGGCTTCACCGCGCGTCAGCAATAGCGTCTCGATTTGATGTTGCTGCAACAGCAGTCGACCTCTCTCAATCAGGGTGTTTTCGTCTCCGTAAGCCCCCACTACGGCCTGCAATTCAGAAAGATTCGGCGTTATAATATCAGCCTGAGCATAACGTCCATAATCAACCCCTTTGGGATCGACCAGAACCTTAACGCCAGCCTGTCTGGCATGAGCTATGTATTCCGAAACATGGGCCAATGTACCTTTGCCGTAATCGGAGAAAACGACTGCATCACTTTTAGGCAGATGCTGCGCAAGCCGTGCCAATAAGGCTTCTTTGCTAACCGGTAGCGGCGTTTCTTCAAAATCAAGCCGGAGCAGTTGCTGATGCTGCGCCATAATCCGCAATTTACAGATGCTACGCATGCTAGGCTCAACAACGAAGTCGCATGCGACGCCTTCTGCTTCCAGCAATTTCTGAAGAATCTGGCCCTCGGCATCATCACCAATGACGCCCAATAATGTCACTCGACCACCTAGTTTGGCGATATTCAACGCTACGTTACCGGCTCCGCCGATACGATCTTCAATATCTTTGACCCGAACCACCGGCACAGGCGCTTCGGGCGAAATCCGGCCGGCCAGCCCTGACCAGTAGCGGTCCAGCATGACATCGCCTACTACAACAATATGAGCCTGTTTGAACTCAGTCGCCGCTACCAACATCGGTTGCCTCCTCAATCACACTGCACCACCAGTGGCCTATCAATATATGCGCTTCTTGAATCCTTGCCGTTACCGTGGAAGGAACAATAATTGAGAGCCCAGCCTGATGATGCAGCTCTCCGCCTTCACCGCCTGTTAAACCAATCACTGCCATGCCTTTCGATTTAGCAACCTCAACTGCTTTCAGAATATTCTTGCTTCGGCCCGATGTGGAGATAGCTATCAAACAATCTTTTTCATTGGCGAGGGCTTCCACCTGGCGCGAAAAAACCGTTTCAAACTCAAAATCATTGGTATGAGCCGTTAAAATGGAGCTGTCTGTCGTCAAGGCGATCGCCGCCAGCGCCCGTCGTTTTTTTTCATACCTGACAACCAGTTCTGCTGCAATATGCTGACAATCTGCAGCACTGCCGCCATTACCGCATAATAATATCTTTCCGCCCTGCTTCAGTGTCTCGATCAGCAGCTCTCCAGCCGCTTCAATTTTCTCGGAACAGTCGACCAAGTGCGTCATCATTTCTCTGTGCTCTTCAAGCTCAGAAATAAATGCTTTCAAAATAGTATCCCCATAGTTTCAAAAGGCTTTTTTAGCCATGCTAAAACAAAGTGTTTT
>CAYPJI010000272.1:0-3058 GCA_964411045.1 uncultured Methylobacter sp.
GTAACAGCCTTCAAAAAGGTTAACTAGGGGGTTTCACAACATGTTACACAAAAAAAGTCCAGGTAATTGTGATTCTTGTGTAACGGATATTTGTGCCTGTAATAAACAAGATCTGTTTGTTTACAGATGATTGAACCAAATTTGCCGGATACTGAGTTTTAAACTATTAAAATGTTATTTTATTAACGGTAATGCACTATTATTAATGGAATAAAGCAAATTTTAAAGAGGTTTTCTAAAACATTTGCGTTAAACCAAGCTTGGTGTGTTTTTGTATTGCTATGCACTTACTGGCATTTTGTAACAAATAAGGCTTGTTGCATATCGGTATATACGATAGTTTTCTTGATTTTTTTATGACGAACATTAATTTAATTGGAATCGAAACCTCGGGCTCCGGCTCTAGTGTGGCCTTGTTGAACGCCAATGCCCAAGGCAATGCCAAGGTAACGGTTCGGCACAATGAACTGGGCCAGCAACACGCCGAGCGCCTGTTGCCCATGCTAGATGAACTGCTGGAAGAAGCCGGTTTGCAAAAACACGATATCCACGGCATTGCTTTCGGGCAGGGGCCAGGCGGGTTCACCGGTTTGCGTATTGCTTGTGGCGCCGCCCAGGGGCTGGGTTTTGGTTTGGGGGTGCCAGTCTATCCGGTAACTTCGCTGCGGGCCACTGCCGAACTTGCGCGTACGCAGGCCGTTGGCCACTATATTGTCAGTGTGCTTGATGCCCGCATGAACGAGGTCTTCATGGCGGTCTATCGCCACGATGCCAATCAGCCAGATACGCTGGAAACGGTCCAGGGTCCCTGTCTGATTGCCGCTGACCAGGTTTTATCCTGGCTCGACAGCCAGCGGGACGAATGGCAGCCGAATGCGGGTGAAAATATCCGTTTTTTACTTGCCGGTAATGCCCTGGCCGCTTATGCCGATGTATTGATGAGGCAAGAAGGTATAAGCTATGGGCCGTCTGAATGGGCGGGGGCTGATACGATTGTGCGGCTTGCCCTGCCTGCCTGGCACAATAAAACGTTTATTCTGGCTGATCATGCCAGTCCACTGTATGTCCGTGACAAGGTGGCCTTTACCACACGCGAACGTGAGCAGGGGGCGGGTGGGAACCCCAAGGCCAGCCTGCCGGTTAACCGTCACCAACCGTTACCCGAAAGCCTCAATCCGCCTGAAGAGGCCGATTATTTGGTGCAGGCCATGCAGGAAGAGCATATTGATGCGGTGGTGGCCATTGAACAGGCGGTACAGGAAAAGCCCTGGACCAAAGGCAATTTTCTGGATGCGCTTAACGCCAATTACCCGGGCTGGGTCATTACAGACAGGCAAAACACCATTTTGGGTTTTGCCATGCAAATGCTGGCTCCCGATGTTTCCCATTTGTTGCTAATTGGCGTGACACCGGGCTTTCAGGGGCAGGGGCTTGGTGGCCGCTTGCTGGCCTTTACCGAGAATAGGCTTAAAGAGGCGGGCCTGGATATGCAGGTGCTTGAAGTACGTCCTTCAAACCAGCAGGCACGGGCTTTTTATGAACGGCACCATTATGTGCAAATTGGTGTGCGTAAAGGTTATTATCCCGGTAATAATGGTGAAAGTGAAGATGCCCTGGTCTTGCAAAAGAACGTGGCTTATGGTATCCAATAATTTAACCCCTCCGGTTCCGGTTCGGCCCAATATAAATAGCTTGCAGGTATTGTGGCTGCAAGAGTCGGGGATAGACCGTCTGTGGGGCGAGTCCCTGTTACCAGTTATGCCCAACAGCCAGGCAGATGCGGCTGTGGCTGTAAAATCCGGGGTGCCCAGGCCTGCTTATCCAGGCACGGCAAAAGTGTCTGACAACAAGCCAGAAGAGCGGCCGCTAGCGACACAACGGTCAGCGGTTTCACGGCAGCCTTCCCGCAATTTTACAAGGCAAGCACTGCCGCAAACCCCGAAAGAAGAACCACCAGCTGTTGTGTTGCGGCCGGATATCAGTCATCTTGACTGGCCCGGCTTGCGTGAAAGTGTCGCCAATTGCACAAGTTGCAGTCTGGGTGAGCACCGAAGGCAGGCGGTTTTTGGTGAAGGGGCGCTGCCTTCCGACTGGATGTTTGTTGAAGAAGCCCCGGGTGAACAGGATGATTGGCATGGCCAGCCCTTTATGGGCAAGGCGGGAGCCCTGTTTGACAATATGCTTAAAGCCGTTAATTTGCAGCGGGCAACCGTGTTTATAACCCCGCTTGTCAAATGCCGGCCGGTTGCCAATATTGCGCCATCAAAAGAAGAGGTAGCCAGTTGCATGCACTTTTTACAGGCACAGATTGAACGGGTCCGGCCCAAGTGCATCGTGGTTTTCGGGCGTGCCGCCAACCTGCTTCTGGGCAGTAATGAAACCATTGAAGCCTTGCGTGCAAAAGATTGTTTTATTAATGATGCAAATGGAAAACAGGTTCCCGTTGTCGTGACGTATCACCCCAACCATTTAATGATCGCCCAGGCCGATAAGGCACGGGTATGGCAGGACTTGCAAAAAGCGTTGCAGATTATGCGTTCCCGTTAATTAAACTAAGTATTTTGTTGCGCTCGCCCGTGGCCGATGTCGCCAATTTCATTGAAGGTGTCAGGGTAGCGTTTTTTATTGATCAGGCACCAGACAATAATAAAAGACATTAATACGGCGACAATAGAACCAAAAATAATAATGATGGTATTGATGTGCATGTCAAAGGCCACCATGGCGCCATAGGCGGCGACCATGAACAGGATGTTAAGCTGCTCATTGAAGTTTTGCACCGCAATGGAATGCCCCGCTGAAAGCAGGACATGCCCGCGGTGTTGCAGCAGCGCATTCATGGGCACCACAAAGAAACCGGCCAGGCCACCAATTAAAATGAGCACCAGATAAACGCTCCAGTCACTTTTGGTGATGGTCATGAGCATGACGGCCAGACCCATGATAATACCAACAGGCAACACGACAAGCGCTTTACGTAATGGAACCAGGCCGGCCAGTACCGAGCCAAGCACGGTGCCGATGGCGGCGACCCCCATTAAATTGGCCGATTGGGCAA
>CAYPJI010000273.1:0-3023 GCA_964411045.1 uncultured Methylobacter sp.
GGCGAACTGCTGTCCGTTATTACTAATCCCAATATTGCCTATCTGCTGATGCTGATCGGCATTTACGGATTGATCTTCGAATTTTCCAGTCCCGGTGCCATTGTGCCCGGCACAATCGGCGGCATCTGTTTATTGCTCGCATTGTTCGCCTTTCAGTTATTGCCGATCAATTATGCCGGCATGGCGCTAATTCTGTTGGGCATTGCTTTAATGGCGGCGGAAGCCTTCATGCCCGGCGTCGGCATTCTTGGCTTCGGGGGATTGCTGGCTTTTGTTGTGGGCTCGGTGATTCTTATCGATACCGACCAGCCGGGGTTCGGCATTAATCCGGCTATTATCGGCGCCGTTGCCCTGAGCAGCGCCGCGTTTTTTATTCTGGCCTTGGGGTTATTGTTCAAATCCAGGAGGGTGCCTGTTGTAAGCGGCAAGGAACAGCTAATAGGTGCGACAGGCGTGGCGCTGGAGGATTTTACCGACCTTGGCATGATTCGTATTCATAGCGAAATCTGGCGGGCTCGCAGCGACAGCCCGATCAGTAAGAAACAGAGAGTGGCAGTAACAGGTCTGGACGGCCTGACTTTATTGATTAGCCCGGTTAAAGAGGAGGCCGAGTAATGTTTGCATACTTCTGGTATATATTCATCAGCATTCTTTTAGTTATTTTAATCAGCGCTTTTAAAGTCCTGCGGGAATATGAGCGCGGCGTCATTTTCTTTCTCGGACGTTTTTATGGCGTTAAAGGCCCAGGATTGATTATCGTGATCCCATTGATTCAACAGATGGAACGCGTTGATTTACGCACCATTGTCATGGATGTGCCTTCCCAGGATGTGATCTCTCTGGACAACGTCTCCGTAAAAGTCAATGCCGTAGTCTATTTCAGGGTAATCGAGCCGGATAAAGCCATTATCCAGGTTGAGAATTTTCTTGAAGCGACCAGCCAGTTGGCCCAGACGACACTGCGTTCCGTACTGGGCCAGCACGAACTGGATGAAATGCTGGCGCAGCGCGACCGGCTGAACATGGATATACAAACCATTTTGGATCAGCAGACCGATGCCTGGGGCATTAAAGTTGCCAACGTGGAAATCAAGCATGTCGACCTTGATGAAAGCATGGTTCGGGCGATAGCCAAACAGGCCGAAGCCGAGCGTACCCGCCGGGCGAAAATCATTCATGCGGAAGGCGAAATGCAGGCATCGGAAAAGCTGCTGGCCGCAGCGAATATATTAGCCCAGCAACCACAGGCCATACAGCTTAGATATTTGCAAACCCTGACTGAAATTGCCGGGGATAAATCATCGACTATTGTCTTTCCGCTGCCGATCGATATCGTGAATAATCTTATGAAACAGTAAGTCAGAACTGGTTTTATGCTTTCAACAGCTTAAAAATCCTGCCAGATATTTTATCTTGGGCAGCCTTCCAGCTTATAAATCGCATAGCCTTGCGTGTCGATTTGCTGTCTTAAGTCGCCAGGGGCTTCCGCACTGTGGCAAAAACAACAATTCTCCTGCGTGACGATCGCATCTTCGTGGCCTATGCTTTGCAGCCATTCTTTGGCATAATTCAGCGCTTTTTCCTGGTCTTTCTCATCAAGAACCACATCAAAGTGCATAATCCTGCCTTTGGCTGTTTTTGCATAAGTGTCGAATACATGTGAGATAGGCATAGCTTAAGTCCTGTAAAAAACCGGCGGCATAGCCGCCGGAACAATAACTACTAAATAGGATATTATGATTTTCCTGATGAATTGAAACTCCCGAGAGCCAGTATTCATGCTGCCTGGCGGCACACAAACAATGACTTTTATATCGGATGGCAAAGAATCCGGGAGATATTCTACTCAAATTTATTATGGTATCGATTCGATACGGGGCAAGAATATGTTAAGATATCTTTCGTTGTCAACTTAATTAACGAATGTTTATATAGGTTCTATGGAAAAAGTTGATGTATTTGAGCTGATCGAACGGATGGCCGCGCTGATCCGTTCGGAAGAACGTAAAAAATGTACGGAATTAGGCCTTCAGCCGGTGCATTTACAGGTGCTGGACTATTTATCGCGCTGCAACCGCTACAGCGATACGCCGGCCGCTGTAACCAATTATCTGGGCATGACCCGGGGGACTGTTTCGCAAACACTGCTATTGCTGGTGAAAAAAGGCTTTATAAAAAAGACGCCTGATGCCGATGACCGGCGCATGGTGCATCTTGGCCTTTTGCCTGATGGCGAGGCTACCCTGAAACAAGCCAGGCCTTCGGAATTATTCAATCAGGCCTCATCAATTTTGAGAGAGATTGATTTCAATATTCATGAGGAGGTTTTTGTTAAAGCACTCTCGGCGCTGCAAAAAGCCAATAAATCGCAGTCTTTTGGTCTGTGCAAGACCTGTAAATATTTTACGGAAACTCCGGAAGGTTACAGGTGCGATTTAACCAAAGGACCGCTAAGCCAAAGCGATAGTGAAAAAATCTGCCAGGAGCACGCAGTTTTATAGACTGTGAGAGAGCCGAGCACTGTAGCCCCGTCATGTTCTGTTAGTGCAGGATGCTGCGGGGCTTGAATTTTGGATAGGATTGCTCCTGCTAAGCTAATTTTTACTGTTTAATGGCTTGTATTAGCAAGCCTTATAAGGCTTAAGCCGAATGAAATACACGGAATACGCGAAGATTTTGAAATTCAAATACTTGTAAATATTACCTGATGAGCTCAATGCGGCGAGGGGAGATGATGGTAAGCCCATGATTTTCTTCATGGATTCGGTGATTTTATGAAGTATTCGAATTAGTGATGGGCACTTATTTTTTTCCGGTGCCCACTATTAAACTATTTCGCTGCCTGATGATTAAACCAAAGCCCTGCCAATCTGCTCGCCCAGCCTAACTGTTTTGCCGGCTTTGAATCCGGTATCCCATTGCACTTTATCCTTGCCGAACAAAACAATAATCGTAGAGCCCATGTTAAAACGGCCCATTTCTTCGCCGATTTTCAAAGTAAGGGCATCTTCCGCATATTGCCA
>CAYPJI010000274.1:0-2057 GCA_964411045.1 uncultured Methylobacter sp.
GGCTTGCAGTTGATTCAGGAGATCAGGAAGACGGCCGATATGAAAGACAGCAAAATCATTGTGGCAACCGGGCTGAAAGCCGCCGACATCATGAAAATGGGTGCCTTGCCGGAAGACATCATGATTCTGCCCAAACCCATCCCTTTCCAGACCCTGGAAACCATTCTTTACCAGCAATCCTGTATATTTCTCAAACAGAATCTGATGTAGCTCTACTAGAAACGAACCGGATTTCCTCCATCTAATGCCGATATAAAAACGCTAAACGATTAGGTTTTACTTATCAGATAGATTTGGAGAGGAATCCGACACAGCTATTAAATGAACAGATATAGATTTAGAAAACTGTTCTTTCAAGTGATTCGGCCAGTTTCTCATGAAATGGCATGTTCTGGATTTTCCATTTGCAATACGGTTGCGACAATGATTCCTGACTCATAAACTGGAGCACATAAATCGCAACCGTATTATTTCAGTATAAGCGCGCCTTGAGTAACGGTCTAAGCAGATAATTGAGTACTGTCCGCTTGCCGCTCTGAATATCCACTTCGGCAATCATGCCCGGCTTGATCGGCAAGACCTCGTCGCCCTTTTTCAGATAACTGCTCTTAGTCCGAATCAATATCTTATAGAAAGGCTCTTTGCCGCGGATGGTTTCCTCTTCAATGGTGTCTGGACTGATTTGTTCCAGAGTGCCGGAAATATCACCGTACACAGTATAATCATACGCGGTGATCTTGACTCGTGCCGGCATGCCTGGCACAAGGAAGGCTACATCCCGAGGCTTCACCTTGGCTTCGACCAGGAGTTGCTCATCGATTGGAGTGACCTCCATGATTGGCTCACCAGGCTGAATGACGCCTCCTTTGGTGGTAATCAGGATATCGTTGACTCGCCCCTTGACCGGCGAAACCACCTGGGTACGGCTCAACTGGTCCTTGCGCTGCAACAGATTCTGTTCAAGCTCGCTGAGTTCGGCTTTTTTATTGGCTAGTTCCGTATAAGCCTCTTGAAAATAAGCGTTATTGACTTCAGAAATTTTTCCGTTAAGTGAAGCCATTTCCTTGCTCAAGCGCAATGCCTCCATTTCGCTGGCGGCGCGGGAGGCCACTAGCGGTTCGATCACATTCAACTGTTTACGCGCTAACGCCAATTCGGAATTGAGTGAATGGAGAGACTCTTGAAGCTTTTCACGCCGCGCTCTGAATAACGCAATTTCGGTGGCGGCAAAATGGCTCTTGGCCGGGACGCTGCGAGGAAACTTGATACGGTCCTTGTGCAGTGTCTCGGCTTCCAGCCTGGCGATGGCGGCCGACAAGGCTTCCGCATGACTCTTGCTCTCCATGTAAGCTGAATTGAACCGGGTATTGTCCAGCTTGACCAATAACTGCCCCGCTTCCACCACGTCGCCTTCCTTAACCATCAACTGCTCAAGAATCCCGCCCTCAAGACTCTGAATCTTCTGTATGCGACTGAAAGGCACCACTCGGCCATCACCGCGTGTTACCTCATCGAGCTCGGCCCAATTGGCCCAGGCGACAAAACTCACCATACTCACCAGACAGGCCCAAAAGATAGGTCGTGAGGATGGATGCTCCATGGCGTGCTGCGGGTCGCCAAGCGAACGCAGCAATACATACTCAGAAGGTTTACCGGCTTTCATAGGGAGTTCTCCGTCACTTTAACCTGATTGCCGCTGACGATGCTGTTCAGAGGGCCGTCCATGACAACACGTCCCTGCCGTAGAACCAGTGCGCGTTCGGTCAGTGTCAGCAGGGCGCGCTTATGCGTGGATAGTATGAGCGTGCGTCCTTTCAGCCAGGTCTGCAGGTACTGAACCACCCGAGCCTCGTTTTCATTGTCGAACGCTGCAGTCGGCTCGTCCAGCAGAACAATCCGCGGATCCTGCAATAGCAGACGAGCGAGGGCTATAGCCTGCCGCTGTCCGCCGGACACGCTGTTATTGCCTTCAAGCAGCATATCCAAACCCAACGGGTGAGCCCTGACAAAGGCGCCCAAACCCACTCCATCCAAGGCGGCAAACAGTTCGTCATCCG
>CAYPJI010000274.1:2067-3017 GCA_964411045.1 uncultured Methylobacter sp.
GTCCCGCAGCGTACCGTAAAACAGCACAGTGTCCTGAGACAGATAACCGATCGTTTGGCGTAGATCCGCCGGATCGATCTGGCTGATGCTGAGATCCTCCAGCAGGATGCGCCCTTCGTTGGGTGTAGTCAGTCCGGCAAGCAGGCGCAGTAATGTAGATTTGCCGGCGCCGTTGCCGCCAAGCAACGCCACATGTGTTCCCGACTGGATCTCCAGCTGCGGGATGTTCAAGGCAGGAGGACCGTCCGACTGATAATTCAAACGCACTTCCTCAATACGATAGTGTCCACGCAGTGCATGACTGCGGGCGAACCGGCGACCGAACGGGCGCTCAACCGGTGCGGCCATCAGAGCGTCCAGCCCTTCCATGGCAACCTTGACATGCTGCCAGCGAGCCAGGATACCAGCGACTTGAGCGATGGGAGCAATAGTACGCCCTGCCAGAATCGAGCAGGCAAACAATGCACCAACGGTCATTTCACCCGCGCTGATCTGGTACACGCCCACGATTATCACACCAACATAACAAAACTGTTGCGTCATGGAGGCCGCATAACCAAGCAAGGCGGTAATGGAACGTGCCTTGACCTCCGCACTGGAGAGTTCAGCCGTCAGGTTTTCCCACATTTGCAGCAGCCGCCCCTCGGCCCGACTGGCCTTGATTGTTTCCAGATTCTCGATGGCCTCCAGCAGTACGCCGTTCTTGATGGCTCCTTCACGCAAGTGTTGCCGGGACAATCGAGCCAGAATGGGTTGGGCGAGTAGCCCAGGCAATAACATCAGCCAGACTGCTGCGAATGGAACCCAAACCACGGGACCCCCAATGAGAAAGATCACGCCCAGGAACAGCAGGACGAAAGGTATGTCGCTAATGGCCGATATTGTGCTCGAGGTTAAAAAATCGCGCACCGACTCGAATTCGCGGACTTGACTGCTGAAAGCACCCATCG
>CAYPJI010000275.1:0-3005 GCA_964411045.1 uncultured Methylobacter sp.
TTTCCAGGCGCGCTTCCTTGTCCTTTGCTTCAGCCTCAGAATTTGCCAGAGATGTTAGCGTCATCGGCGAAGTATCCTCGGATTGCAGCAGGTATTTAAAGGTTTTGACCGACTCGGTGTTCGGGTCGCGCAAATTGATCGGATTGAAATCCACTTTGACTTGCGTCAGCAATGCTACGGAGATCGCCGCTAAAATATAGGTAACCCAGCGGATTGGGCGCGCATAGACCAAAGGCCAGTTCGATGTCAGCTTGGAGTAGGTCTGGTCGCTTTCTTCTATTTTCCGTACTTTGGGCGGCATGATTTTTATCAGCGCCGGCAGGACGGTAAAAGTCGTTGAAAGCGCTATGACCAGACTGGTGCCGGCAATGACGCCCAGCTCCGATACGCCGAGATAATTGGTCGGAATGAAGGCAAACAGGCCGATCGCAGCAGTGAGCGTGCACAGGACCAGCGAGCCGCCTGTGGATGTGAGCGTATCGCGCAAGGCCTGACGCGGATTTTCGCCACGCTGTCTCAGTTCGCGGTAACGCAGGCAAAAATGCGAGGAATAAGCGTCGCCCATACCGATAAACAGCACGCCGAAGGCAATCGAAATCATGTTCAAGTGGCCGATGGCGAATGCGGCGAAGCCCAGGGACAGCACCAGACCCATGGTCAGCGTGAAAAAAGTCGCGAACATCAGTTTGAAGGAACGGTAGGCGATCCAGAGCGTGATGCAGACCAGAAACATGGAGGCGATGCCTGCAATGGTAGTGCCCTCGGTAACCGTCTGCATTTCTTCATATTCCAGCACGACTTCTCCGGTCATGCGGACGCTGACATCGGCGGCATCGCCAGTCAGTGACGAGGCAATGACCTGATTGATGGCTGTCAGGCTTTTCTCGGCGGGCAGGTACTCCTGAAAATTCAAAATCGGCGTAGCGATGATAAAGCGTTTGGTAACACCTATTCCCGACGTTCGATCCATCATCAGTTGCTGCCAGGATAACTGATAGGGACGGCCATCTTGCGCCGCTTGCAAGGCTTCGTTGGTCTTGCTGAAGACGGCATTCATATCGAGCTCGGTATCATTGGATTCATCCAGCGCCTGCCCGAAGAGCTCGAATAATCCGTTCAGGCTATTGTCCTGCGACAGCTTGCCCATAAAAGGCTGGGCATTGGCGAGTTTCGTGGAGAGGTCCTGCTGTTCTTTCAGGCTCAGATAAAGCAGCCCGTTGCGGTCGAAAAACTCGCCTTCATCGGGAAGATAAACGGATTTGATCTGATCTTTTTGCTGGCGCAGGCCGGCGCTGATGCGCTTGACTGCGGCAGTGGTCTGCTCGGGCGTCTTGCCCTCAATAATCAGCAAGATAGTGCTGGCGTCCTGAGGGAAGGCCTTTTCCAGCCGTATGCGATCCTGCTGGAACTGCAGATCGGGTGAAAGCATCTCGCCCGTGTTGGTATTGACTGTGAGGTTGTTCACCGTGTATTGGAAAACGAAACCGCTGACGACCACGGAAAATAAGAGTAGCCACCAGGGCCTGTTAAGGATGTTTTCTTCCCACCAGAGAATAGTTTTGACCAGGAGGTTGTCGGTTGTTTTACTCATCGAACGCTTCAAGGATTGTGGTTGGGCTGACTGTTTTGCCGCCGTGCGCAATTATTTTTATTCTGCACGAAAAAGCCAGCCTGACGGAGTAGAGTGATAAACTGACAAGTATAAACAACTATGGCTGAGCTGCAAAACCGCTTATCATTAAAAAAGGTGGGGATTTTGATGTGCGGGCGGCCTGTCAGTATTATTTTTCTGGATGTTGGCGACTACTGTAATCGAATGGGGAAGGTCAAGAACAGATAATCAAATAGGACACGGCTAGTTTCCTTCGCTTTTTTGGGAGGGTTTTTCATTGGCACTGTCTTTCTCTTCATCGCCCGCTGAGTCCTCTTCGCCTTCTTTAACAGCCGAACGAAAGTTTTTAATCGCGTCTCCTAAATCGGTGCCTAGCGTACGCAGACGTTTGGTGCCAAAAATAACGATGATGATGGCTAATACGATTAACAGTTTAGTAACGCTGATACCCATTTTTAACTCCAATAAGTTGTGTAAATGACTAGCATATTAGCTAGTTGCAATTTGCTTGGCAAAATGATTTCAAAAATATATTAAATAACGCTTATATAGCACGGCTACGGGTTACAGAAGTCATTTGATAAGGTTGGCGCTGGCTGCACTTGAGCCCCAAGTATTTTTAGGACAAACTGGAAGGATTGGCTCGGGGCAAAGAGGTATAGCCTTGCAGTCAGCCTGACAGAAATGGTCGGTATGAGCCCGGCCGGCCGATAACAAAGCCGGGCTTATTCCTTGTTTTCGCAATGGTTAGCCTGGCAGCCGCAGCTTTTTCCGCAACCTAAGCCTTCTTCCTTGGCAGGGCCGAATTCAGGGTATCTGGCGGCTATTTTTCTGGCTGTCTGTTGAACCAGAATCCAGCCAAGCATCAAGGAAAAGATAACGCCGAACGCAATTAAAAAGTTAATCATGGATATATCCTGTTGGTAGACTAGGTTGCACTGCCGCCCAAGCCTGCAAAGCCCATGAATGTCATGGACAGAATGCCGGCCAGCATCATACTCAAACCGGCCGCCTGGGTAACGCTGGGCATGTTGGCCAGTTCCAGTTTTTCTCTCAATCCGGCCATCAGAATCAAGGCCAGGGCGAAACCTGCGCCAGCGCCGGCGCTAAAAGCCACCGATTGCAGAAAGCCATAGCCTTTGGCGGTCTGGATCAAAGCAACGCCCAGTATTGCACAGTTGGTCGTGATTAACGGCAGATAAATGCCCAATGCCCTGGACAATACCGGGCTGAATTTCTTTAGAGTCATCTCCACCAATTGTACCGCGGCCGCGATAATGGCGATGTAGCTGATCAGCCGCAGGAACTCAAGCCCGTATTTGACCAGAATGGCATTGATGCCATAGGCGCAGATGGAACTGATCAGCATCACGAACGTGGTCGCTATACCCAT
>CAYPJI010000276.1:0-2995 GCA_964411045.1 uncultured Methylobacter sp.
AAATCCAGGACTGCATTCAGATCAAGCCGCCCCGCGTTCTCGGCCAAGCCATAAACTTCGAAGCCGGCCTGCTGCAATGTCTGCCGCCGCTGTTCATCCTGCGAACAGGTTAAAATCAGACTGCGCCCCGGCAGGCTCACCATCTTGGCTGTCACCGGCATCTTCAACTGCGAGTCCAATATAACTCTGACAGGCTGCATGACATCCTCATCCATCCGCGCATTCAAGGCAGGATCGTCGGCCAGCACGGTACTGATGCCGGTCAGAATTGCCGAGCTTTGCGCTCTTAGCCTGTGTACATCGGATCTAGCCTCGGCCGAGGTAATCCACTTGCTTTCGCCCGATGCCATAGCGGTCCGGCCATCCAGGCTCGTCGCCAGTTTGCTGCGCACAAACGGGCGATTTTCAGTCATTCTTTTGATGAAGCCGCGGTTCAACGCCTGCGCATCCTGCTCCAATACGCCGCAACTGACTTCAATGCCGGCGGCTTTCAGTCTTTCCAGACCGCGCCCGGCAACCAATGGATTCGGGTCCTGCATCGCCGCCACGACTCGACTGACGCCGGCTTTGATCAGCGCGTCGCAGCAAGGCGGCGTTCTGCCATGATGACTGCAGGGTTCCAATGTCACGTAAGCTGTCGCGCCTCTGGCATCGGGTACTGTCTTTAACGCTTCGATTTCCGCATGGCCCTGACCGGCTTTAGCATGCCAGCCTTCGCCTATGACAACGTTATCTTTGACCAAGACGCAGCCGACGCGCGGGTTCGGCTCGGTCGTGTAAAGCCCTTTTTTAGCCAGACCGATGGCTCTTGCCATATACATGGCGTCCTGCTGTGCTGACCGAATCATTTATTTTTTCTGTAGATGCTCAATCATGTCAGTAAATTCACTGACATCCTGGAAACTGCGATAAACCGAGGCAAAACGCACGAAAGCGACATGGTCGAGAACGCTCAATTCTTTCATGACTTTCTCGCCGAGTTCCTGCGCCGTTATTTCGCGCTCGCCTTTAGCCATCAATTCTCTTTTGATGCGGTTGATGGCGGCCTCGATGTCATCGCTGCCGACCGGGCGTTTTTCCAATGCTCGAAGCATGCCCGAACGCAGTTTGTTTTCCTCGAACGGCTCGCGAATGCCATTGCGTTTCACAATACGCGGCAACGTCAACTCGGCCGCCTCATAAGTCGTGAATCTTTCTTTACAGGCGATACATTCGCGCCGACGACGAACCTGATCGCCTTCATTCGCTAATCGGGAATCGATAACACGCGTATCTTGTGCCCCGCAGAACGGACATCGCATAATTTAAGCCACTATTCATGAGTGCCAGAAATCCGGCCTTCAAATTCAAAACTGGTAATTTTATAACACAATACCCTATCTCCGTATTTTATTTTCCAACTATACGTAACAGTCCTATTCAAATAATGGCCTAGGATGTATATAGTGTCATGATTCGAACAACCACCATTCCGCCAAGATGAAAGAACAGGAAGGCGTCATCAAATATCGGCTCAGCCACACACAGCAGCCGATCGATCCTGCGTTGTCATTAACCGAAATCAATGCCTGGCGTACTGTGCTTTTCCGGCTCGGCCTTATCGGGCAATGCGCTGGCAGATATGACAACATCGGATTCGGCAATATCAGCCAGCGGCTGGAGCCTGGCAGCAGCCAATTCATTATCAGTGGCACTCAAACCGGGCACATCGAGTTTTTAAAATCCGAACACTATTGCCTTGTCACTGAAGCGGAACCTAAAAAAAATTGGCTCCAGTCGAGAGGCCTCTGCCAGCCATCTTCCGAATCGCTGACGCATGCCAGTGTCTACACACAAGATCCTGCCATACAAGCTGTCATACACGTACACAGCCCCGAAATCTGGCGCCACACCAGATTACTTGATCTTCCTCATACTTCGGCCGCTATCGCTTACGGTACGGTTGAAATGGCGATGGCTGTCGAGCAATTATTTCAATCAGGCAGCTTGCGGCAGGCTTCGCTATTTACCATGCTGGGTCATGAAGACGGCGTTATTGCATTCGGCTCCTCGCTTCAGGCTGCGGCTCTGGAGCTGATTAAACAGTTATCATTGGCGCTCGGCATTGAACAACAATCTAATAATGAATAAAATAGCAGAACATATTAGCAATTATTAATAAACATATGCCTGAGATACTGATTTATACCTCCACCTTTTGCCCTTACTGTGTTATGGCCAAGCGCCTGCTCGATAAAAAAGGGGTTCGCTATACTGAGCTTAATGTCGATAGACAGCCTGGACTAAGGGAGGAAATGATGCGTAAAACCCAGCGGCGGACCGTGCCTCAAATCTATATTGGCGACTATCATGTCGGCGGTTTTGACGATCTTTATACCTTGGAACAGCAAAAGAAACTGGATGCCTTGCTGTCAGATGACACTTAAGGACATTATTTTCTCGCATTAAACGCCGTCCTTTGTAAAATAGTCTTCCATAACAAAGAGAAAGCCATTCTTTCAGACATTCTTACAAACACGAGGCGTACGATGGATCACTACAAGCTAGTCTTACCGGAACATCTGAATCATTACGGCTATTTATTCGGCGGCAATCTGCTGCACTGGATTGATGAAATTGGCTATATCGCGGCCAATCTCCAGTTTCCTGGCCATGAGTTCGTCACAATCGGACTTGATAATGTGGTGTTTAAACAGAGCATCAAGCTCGGCTCCATTCTGAAGTTTGAGACCAACCTGACCCGGCGCGGCAAGACATCCACAACGTACAATGTCAAAGTGTCGTGCGAAGATATTGATACCGGCAACATTGCCCAGGTTTTTGAAACCAATATCACGTTCGTCAGCATCGACAAGACCGGCAAGAAAAAGCCGATCAACGAGAGCGATGCCGATCAAGGCAGCATCATACCCTGATCCGTTTACAAGCTAAGATAAAGGATCAGGATCTGCTCGGCCATATAGCTGAATATGGCTCTTCTTGCCTAGCCTTCCAG
>CAYPJI010000277.1:0-2980 GCA_964411045.1 uncultured Methylobacter sp.
GTGGCGGTGGCCGACGTCATTGACGACGCCCCGGGCATGAACGACCTGCCTCAGCTGTACGATGCCATCGTTGTGCTAGACCGCAACGGCGCGCGCAGCGCCTACCAGCAATTGGGCGGGGCCTGGGCGGCAACGGTAAGGTCAAGCCAGCTGGACGACAGCCGGTTTGTGCGCGAGGCCGTGTTTGACAGCCGGGGTTCAAGTGGCGATAGGTTGGCGTCTGGCCGGGCAGGGCAGATGCGGGCCGACCAGAAAATGTGGGCGCAGGCCTACCATGCCGATGGTCGGGGCGATGCGGCGGGTAGTGCACCGTCTTATTCCCGCGTATTGCGAGGCTTCACGGCAGGCTCGCGCCACCTGTGGCGCAACCTGGTGGCAGTGGGCGGGTTTATTGGTGCGCAGCACAGGCAGTTGGCGCAACGCGATGGCGATGGCCATGCCAACAGCCGCATTCAAAGCGTTCATGCCGGGCTGGATGCAGGGTGGTCAAATGACACGGTGCAAGCGGATCTGGGCCTGGCCATGGCGTGGCACCAGGTAAAAACCGACCGCCGCGTGCAGGTGGGTAGTTTGGGCCATGCCCTGCATAGTGCTTACCGTACCCGCACTGCGCAACTGTTTGGCCAATTGGCCCTGAAAGGCCCGATTGCCCCCTTTGTGCAACTGGCCGTGGTGCACCATCGCACCCCGGCCCACAGCGAAACCGGCAGCGCGGCGGCGCTGCGCTATTCGCCGGCCAAAGACCTGGCGGTTTACATGAACTTGGGGGTCAAAGCCCTGGCCGCCTTCACCACAGCCTTGGGGCCAGGCAATTTCTCGGGCGAGCTGGCCTGGCAGCATGCGCAGGGCGAGCGCCAACTGGTGTCGAAACAGGCCTTTGACCACAGTCGAAACCCCATCGAGTTTTCGTCTCACGCGCAAGGGGTGCCAGCCAATGCCCTGAAAGCCCGCATTACCGTCAGTACCGCCCTTGGGCGCTATGGTCAGGTTCAGGCGGGGTATTCTGGCCTGTTGGCCCCGGGCCGCCTTGACCACGGCTTGATGCTGCAAGTTCGGCACCGTTTTTAGTTTTAATTAAGTGCGATACCCCTGGCCCAGGCCGGGGCGTATTTGGGGCACTTTTGCTATGATGGCAGACGCTGTTTAATTAAAGAGTTTGCCATCATGCATACCGACGCCCCTGCCCAAGACCTGGTCTGGACCGATGCCTTTCTGGTCGGTTACGACCCCATGGACGACACCCACCGCGAGTTCGTGGACATTGTCAGCGCCTTGCTGAAGGCCACTGATGCCGACATGCTGTCGCACATGCGCGCGCTAATTGCCCACAGCGAGAAGCATTTTTCGCTCGAAGAGCACTATATGAACACGACCGCGTTTCCGGCGCGCGAGTGCCATACGAACGAGCACAACGCGGTGCTGGGCTCGATGCGCGAAGTGGCTGACTACATTGAAAATGGTGGTAACCCCGCCGAGGCTCGTCGACTGGCCGCAGAATTAACGCGCTGGTTTCCCAGCCATACCGATTATTTAGATGCGTCATTGGCGCAGTGGGTGGCCAAAAAGCAATTGGGCGCCGTGCCCATTGTGGTGCGCCGCGGTGTGGCCAACCACGACGCCGAATAAACCTAAAACAACGTCACGTGGCCGGGCTTGATCAGCTGAATCCAGCGGTCGCGCAGCATATCAAGGTAGGTTTCCGGTGCCAGCGAGCCGGGGTAGTAGGCCAGTGCCCAGCCGTCGTTCACCGTAACCAGTGCGGTTTTGCCGTTTTCAAGCACCCCCACATCAAGGGCGTAGGCAATGGGGGCATCGAAAGCCAGGTCGCTAACCATTAACGACACCGTATTGCGGTCGGGCGCCGGGGCCGATTCCAGCCCCTTATCGTAGCGCGCCGCGCCTTTAATAAGCCCACGATGAATATAAAACCGCCATTCGCTTTGCCATTTGATGGGCGGCGCCACCCAAACGGGGAACTCACCCGGCAAGTTGCGCAGTAATTCAATATCGTTACGCGGCACGACTTCTGCGGCCGGCGCGTTGAAGTTTTCACTGGTCAGGCGGTCAATTAGCTTGACCTCTTCCATGCTGTAAACCCCACCCCGAAACGCTTTGGTAGACACCGCTGGTTTAACGAACCAGTCGCCGCTTGAAGGCAAGTCGCTTTTGCGACGCGGCGTGATTTCGCGATGCAGCCACTTTTGCAGGCGCTTCGGGTAGTTCATGGCCGAGGGCACTTTGACGCCCGCAATTGTTAAGGCCTTGCGAACAAAATCAACCGAACCTACCGGCGTTGCCCCCTGCTTCAGGGCGGCGGCAGAGGCTTCCAGTTGGTCGATGCGAACGGTGGCATGCGGCCAGTTGCGGGTCATGCACGTAGAGATGCACGTTAGTACTTCCACAGAACTGGGGTGGTCGGGTGTAGCCTGAACGAGGTATCTGCGCAGCATGGTGGGTTAACGGGGAAATGAAAAGGTATAACCTTTCGAGTTTACCGTGAAACGGGCTTTGAAAAGCGTTATAGGTTTTGCGAGTCTTTGACCTAACGCATGTTTTGCTTGAATGCGGCGGCTTTGCCGGAAACGGCTGGTTTAAGATAGCGCTTTTGCGCAAACGGGTTCCAATCATGATTTTGGTGACAGGCGGTGCCGGCTTTATTGGTAGTAATTTCGTACTGGATTGGCTGGCGGGCAGCGACGAGCCGGTGGTTAACTTAGACAAGTTAACTTATGCCGGCAACCTGAAAAACCTAGACAGCGTTGCCAACGACCCGCGTCATGTTTTTGTGCAGGGTGACATTGGCGACCGTGCCTTGCTAGACCGCCTGCTGGCTGAACATCGCCCGCGTGCCGTGCTGAACTTTGCCGCTGAAAGCCACGTTGACCGCTCGATTCACGGGCCCGAAGACTTCATTCAAACCAATGTGCTGGGCACGTTTCGTTTGCTAGAGTCGGTGCGCGCCTACTGGGCAGGCCTGCCT
>CAYPJI010000278.1:0-2968 GCA_964411045.1 uncultured Methylobacter sp.
TTATAGAGCATATTCCAAATAACATTGTTGTTATCGTTTACAGATCGAGCCTAGGCGGAATCGGTATAACTGCCGTCGACCCAAAAGGCTTGCTGCAGGTCGCATTCGTCGCAATTAGGTGCCGTGCCGATACGATCAACGACGATAAAGTCGCCCTGCTGACCCAGCGACAACAAAGGGTGATGCCAAGTGCCGGCGTGGTAATTGACACCCTGGTCACCCTGAGCATAAAAAGCTCTGATATTTGCTTCGTCGGGGCGGTCGTCGACCCCATTGGGCGCAACAACAACAATAAAGGGTGTGTTGTTGGTGGGAATCCAGGCTTGACTACCCAAGGGGTGGCGCTCGAGCATGGCCACCTTAATCGGGAAATGGAATGCGCCCCCCTTGGCCAGACTAATACCCGCCACCCCGTCACTGCCCTGAATTTGCACCTTACCCACATTATGGTAACGCTGTGTTGTCCCGTTGTTAATGGGAAACGAGTCGTTATCTTGTGTGGAAACCACATCGCCAAACGGCGAAAAATTGGCTTTATTCAGTGGCTCGAGTTTGAGTACAGTCGACATGTATTTCCCCGCTAGACCAAACGGCCCCAGACCCGCAGGCGGCTGACGCCACCGTCGGGATGCATGTTGAGCTTCACATGCGTGACAGGGCCAATGTCGTTGAGCTGATCAAGTGTGTAGAAATGCTGGGTATCCGGTTGAGCCCTTTGCTCGGGCAACAGCTCTGGCCAGAACATGGCCTGGGTAATAATGGACTGATCGGTACCATAGGTAATATTTGCTGCCTGAATGGATACACGGTCGGGGTAGTTGCCTTTGAAGTGTGCCGTGTCGACTTCGATTTTCTGCACATGTACAGCATGGGCAAGCTCAACGATGCACCAGTCGTAACCAGGTTCGCGACGACGACGGGTTTCCCAGCCATCACCCATGTTCACCCCGCGACCTGGCATGATCAGACGAAACGGCACGCCAAAGTGCGCGTCGTTGTAGCCAACAATTCGTCCGCCGCTGGCTAGCGCAGACACCTCATGCAATTCACCTGGGTCTTTGGAAGACCAGTCGGCCGCTGGCTGCCCGTAGACCCGGAACCGGGCGACGCCCCCGTCAGGATAGATATTCAAACGACAATGCGTCCAGCGACGCTCATCATCGAGCTCCAGAAAATGGTGCGAGCTGCTGGACAAGGTGACCGACGGGACAATTTCGGTCCAGACAGTAGCGTCGTCCGGGTCGCCATCACAGTAGCAGGCCTGCACCGAAGCAGCCGGGGGATAGTTACCGGTGAAATGGCTGGTATCAATGTCAATACCTTTAATAACCCCCGATACCCCAAGCTTGATAACCGCGTGGTCAAACCCGCCATCGCGACGGCGGCGAGTCTCCCAGCCATCCATCCATTTACCGTGATCATCGAACTTGCCCACAATGAACACTGGTTCTGCTGCCTGCAACATGCGCTCGGCAGGCGCAAACCATTCGTTAGAGCTCGACACGATGGCGGCACCAAAGTCAGCCAAGGCCAGATTGGCGTAACGTGTGGCGAACTCGGGGTAATCGGTACTGGGGGCATTAATGACGGTACCGGTGGGTAGATTGGAAGCTGCCATAACGTGAACTCCTGACAATAGATGTTTTGCCGCTAAAGAACGACTGTGCGTTGTGTTGATGATCTGACGAGGCAAATACGCCTGGCCTGTTAACTTTCTTCTATCAGCGCATCGAGGCGCAAGCGCCCGATTCTGAAAATTTGCTGCAAACTTTCAAGGGTTTCCTGAGCGGGCGTTAAGCCCAACCGGCGCTCGAACTGAGCAATGACACCCGCACGGTCGTACCCTTTTACGGCCAGAATGAACGGGAAACCGAACTTTTCCCGGTACGCCTGATTCAATTGGGTAAGGTGGGCAAACTCTTGAGGAGAACACTGATCAAGCCCCGCCCCAGCCTGCTCTAAGCTTGACTCGGGTGTTAGTTCCCCCCGTACCGCGGCTTTGCCGGCCAGCTCGGGGTGAGCACAGATCAACTTCATCTGCGCATCGTGCCCGGCTGCCTCGATCTGGCGAACCATTTCGGCATGCAAAGCATGAATACCTGTAAATGGCCGATGTGCAGCTGCTTGCTCGGCAACCCAGGGGGAGTGCTCGAAAACACCACCTAATACGCGAACAAAGTCGGCAACCGACATGGCATTCAATGCAGCCATGGAAACTTTTGTCGTCATTCAGACCTCTTTTTAATTAAGGGACACAGTCAGCTGGTTGCAACCAGCGTGCCCGAGTACGGATGTTTGTCAGCCCAGTGCCGAGCGATATCGACGCGTCGACATACCCAGACACGTTCATGACGCTGGACATAGTCGAGAAAACGTTGAAGCGATGCAAAACGACCTGGCCGACCAATAAGGCGACAATGAAGACCAATTGACAGCATTTTGGGGTGACTGTCGCCTTCGGCGTACAACACATCGAAGGCATCTTTTAGATAAGTAAAGAATTGCTCACCCGTATTGAAGCCTTGCGGCGTTGCAAACCGCATATCGTTGGTATCAAGCGTATAGGGCACCACCAAATGAGCGCGTTGCGACCCATCGGTAGTGGTGACCGGCATCCAGAAAGGCAGGTCATCACCGTAATAATCAGAGTCGTACAGAAAACCGCCTTCTTCTACAACCAAACGCCGTGTGTTAGGGCTGTCACGCCCGGTGTACCAGCCGGCGGGATGCTCGCCAGTAAGGTCTTTGATGACCTGAACGCAGCGGGCCATGTGATCGCGCTCGAGCGACTCGGGCGCTGATTGGTAATGAATCCAGCGGTAGCCGTGACAGGCAATTTCATGCCCCAGTTCTACAAAAGCGCTGGCCAGCTCGGGATGACGTTCAAGTGCCATGCCCACGCCAAAAACGGTTAGGGGCAAACCGCGCCGCTCGAATTCACGCAAAATACGCCAGACGCCTGCCCGTG
>CAYPJI010000279.1:0-2957 GCA_964411045.1 uncultured Methylobacter sp.
GGGCATTGCCAAAGACGCATTAAACCGGTTTTCGTCGCAGCTTTCCGGGGGGCAAAAGCAGCGGGTCAATATCGCCCGTGCGCTTTGCGTTGCGCCTCAGTTGCTGGTAGCCGATGAAATTGTGTCTGGCCTTGATGTGTCGGTGCAGGCGCTGATCATGAATTTGCTGCTCACCCTGAATCGCGAGCTTGGCATTGCAGTGGTGCTGATTTCCCACGACCTGTCGGTGATTCGTTATTTGTGTACGCGGGTACTCGTAATGCGCGAGGGGTATGTCGTTGAACAGGGCAGCACAGCGTCGGTTTTCAGCAATCCCCAGCACGCGTATACCCGTACCTTGTTGGCGTCAGTCCCGCCCGATGATGCCAATGCTGTCTGGCCCCGTGAAGTAGAGGTGGTTTAAATGAACAAGATTGATTACAGAAATAACCCTCAAGCCCTGCAAGGGCTGGTTCGCGACGGCCAGATTCATCGCGATGCGTATGTCAGCGAAGAAGTGTTCGAGCTGGAAATGGAGCGGGTTTTTGCCCGTGGCTGGGTATATGTCGGGCACGAAAGCCAGGTGCCGAACACGGGTGATTACATTACTACCACGTTGGCCGGTTCACCAGTCATCATGATTCGTGATGCCGACCAGTCGGTCAAAGTCGTGCTGAATCGTTGTGCGCACAAAGGTGCGCAGCTGGTTTTCCAGAGCAAGGGCAATGCGGGGCGCATGCTGCGCTGCCCCTACCATGCCTGGAGCTACAAGTTCGATGGTTCATTGCTGGCTGTGTCGTTGAAAGCCGGCTACGAGAACACCGGTTTTTGGGGAAGCGAAGCCGCGGCTGGGCTGCCGCGGCCAGGCGGGGTTGCAACGTATCGTGGCTTCGTCTTTGCTCGCCTCAGTCAAGAAGGGCCTTCGTTCGAGGCTTACTTTGGTGATGTGCTTTCGGCTCTGGATAACATGGCCGACCGCTCACCTTCCGGCCAGTTGCAGGCGGGCGCCAGCTGTATTCGCTCGGTGATTCGTTGTAACTGGAAGATGTACCTGGAAAACATCAACGACACCGTACACCCGATTTCGACGCATGAATCTGCATCGGCCACTGCGCGCGATGTGGGTGAGCAATTCGCCCAGACAGACCCAACAGCGCTAGAGCAGCTGCTGCCCTTTGGGGCGGGGTATGACTTCTACACCAAAATGGGCGCGCGTACCTTGCCCAACGGGCACAGCGTTTTAGGCACCAAGTTCAGTATTCATAGTGAATATTCAGATGTGCCCGGTTACCAGGAACAACTCGAGGCCGCCCATGGCAAAGCACGAGCGGCCGAGGTATTGGCTTATTCACCTCAAAACGTGGTGTTTTATCCCAGCCTGGCTACAAAAGGCTCGCCCCAGGTCATTCGCGTATTGCGCCCTTTGGCGGCGGGTCTGACCCAGCTTGAGGTCTGGGCGTTTCAGCCGGTTGGCGCGCCCGACACCATGCTGTCACGCGGCGAAACCTATAGTCGCTTGGTCTTTTCGCCGATGAGCGTCGTAGCACACGATGACGTTCATTTATTTGAAAGTCAGCAGAAAAGTCTGGCAAGTGTGGGCAACCCCTGGGTTAACTTGCAGCGTCAGCTAGACCCGACCGAGGGCAGTGTTCCCGATCATAGCTTTGAAGATGGTAATAACGAATTGGTCATGCGCAATCAGTACAAGGCCTGGCATGCCATGTTGACCTCGACGGCAGGAGAATAAGGCAATGGTAGTGACTGACTTGCAAACCCAATTGGTTGATTTTGTTTACCACGAGAACCGCCTGCTTGATGAGGGGCAGTATCAGGCGTGGTACGAATTGTTTGCCGACGACGGTGTTTATTGGGTGCCATCGCGGCCCGACCAAACCGAGCGAGAAAGCCAGGTGTCGATTGCCCTGGAAAGCAAAATGCTGCTTTCGTTGCGTATCGCCCGCCTGAATCACCCTCGTGCGTATTCGTTGCAACCCGCTGTCAGGGGTATGCACGTTGTGCAGCGCCCTACGGTACTTCAAGCCGAAGGGCCCCTGCTTAAGGTAGGTGCCCAGCTGATTTACATGGAATACCAGGCTGGCCAGCAAGTGGTGCTTGGTGCCCGCGTAAGTTATACCCTAAGGCCAGAGCAAGACAGCCTGAAAATTGTAGAGAAGCGTATAGAGCTGTTAAATTCAGAGGATTTTCTTCCTGCAATCCAACTGTTTATATAGATGAAAACATTTCAAATTGAAGATATGACGTCGCTGGCGTCGGCCGATATCGACGCCAGCATGGCGTACAAGATGGTGTCGGGGCTTGTCGTGCCGCGTCCGGTAGCCTGGATCAGTACTCAAAGCGAGGCAGGTGTCGTCAACGTGGCGCCCTTCAGTTCCTTCAATTACGTGGCGCATAGCCCACCCATGCTTGCCGTCAATATTGCCTTGCAAGATGACGGTAGCCTGAAGGACTCAGCTCGCAACATTCGTGAAACCGGTGAGTTCGTTGTGAACATCACGCCAGTTGCTGCGCTTGATGTCATGAACCAGAGCAGTGCCGAGTATCCCGCTGGTGTCAGTGAAGCTCAGGTGCTCGATATTCCCTTGCTGCCCAGTACGCAGGTCAAGCCGCCAAGGGTGGCGTTATCGCCGGCGCAAATGGAGTGTCGTTTGTCGCAAATCGTGCCACTGGGCACGGGCCTGAACACGCTTTATATTGCCGAAGTGGTGGTGTTTCACGTTGCCAACACGGTTTTCGATGGTCGACACATCGATAGCGTGGGACTAGACCCGGTTGCACGTCTGGGCGGCCCGTTCTACGCGTCGCTGGGCGAGATACACAAGCGTCCAAGACCGAAGGCCGAGTAATCTGGCGCTTCAAAGCAAAAGCCCCGCCAAATCAAGGCGGGGCTTTTGCTTTTGTACGGCGGTGTGGTGATTACTTCTCTTTGCCCGGATCTTTAAAGTTAGGCACAACGTCAA
>CAYPJI010000280.1:0-2941 GCA_964411045.1 uncultured Methylobacter sp.
GGGCGACTTTAGTCGCCTTTTATCTGAATGGGCGACTGAAGTCGCCCCCACTGGCTTGCGTAAGTCCTGATTTTTTGAAGAATCGAAAAATCGTTTGGCCGGTCAACAAAGAACCATGGTCAAGCTCATCGGTAATGAAGTTGGAAGATTAAGGGGTTATATTATGAAGTTGTTAAATATGTTGCTGGCAGTAGGATTACTTAGTGTAAATGTCGGTGTGCAGGCTGAGAATGCCAAATCGGACAAGCCTGTTGATATTGTGGTTTACAGAAGTCCTACATGCGGCTGCTGTGGAAAATGGCTGGAACATCTGAAACAAAATAACTTTAATGTCAAAGACATCGTTACCAATGAAGTTCAAGCCATAAAAGACAAGTATGGCGTGCCCAATGAAATGGCTTCCTGCCATACGGCTCTGGTTAATGGCTATGTTATTGAAGGGCATGTGCCAGCCAATGATATCAATGCACTTTTGAAAACGAAACCGAAGGTGGTCGGCATAGCGGTTCCAGGCATGCCGGCCGGTACGCCCGGCATGGAAATGGGCGGCAGAAAAGATCCTTACCAGGTGGTAAGCTTCGATAGCGAAAAGCATTACCAGGTATTCAACAGTTACGAGAACAAGTGATGATCCTCGCCGGCGATATAGGTGGCACCAAAACAATCCTGGCATTATACGAAGTTGAAGACGGCAACTGGCGCTGTGTCAAAAAAGAACAGTTCCCCAGTTCCGCCTATCAGAGCTTCAACGCAATACTGGATTTATTTTTAAGCAATGCTAAGCCTATTCAAGTATCGGCAGCCTGTATCGGCGTGGCCGGCCCCATAGTGGACGGTAACTGCACTACGACCAATCTCCCGTGGGTATTGAATAAAACTGAAATCGGCGCCCAATTGCGCACCCAGAATGTCAAATTGTTAAATGACTTGGAGTCCACCGCATGGGGTGTGCTGGAATTGCCCGAACATAATTTCGTCGGGCTTAATCCGCATGCAGAGGCGCGAGAAGGCCATCTAGCCATTGTGGCGGCGGGCACGGGCTTGGGGGAATCAATAATTACATGGGATGATGCAAAGCATTATGTCATGGCAACAGAAGGCGGCCATACGGATTTTGCACCTGGCTCGGAGCAGGAAATAGCGCTGCTCCACTATTTAAGAGAAAAATATCCCGAGCACGTTAGTTACGAAAGATTGTTGTCCGGCGAAGGACTGATAAATATTTATCAATTTCTTAAAAAAAATGATTGGGCGCCGGCGCAAATCGAAATCGAGCAACAAATGACCGAGCGCGATCCGGCTGCAGTTATCGGCGAAGCCGGAGTTGCTGGAAGCGATGCGTTATGCGTGGAAGCATTAAACATTTTTTGCAGAATATACGGTGCAGAAGCGGGCAATCTTGCGCTTAAGTGCCTGCCCTATGCCGGCGTTTATTTGGCCGGCGGAATAGCATCAAAAATTTTGCCGTTTCTACAAAAGGGAGCATTTATGCAGAGTTTTCTGGCTAAAGGGCGATATCGCCCAGTACTGGAAAAAATACCTGTTAAAGTTTGCACCAACCCTGAAGCGGCTCTTTTAGGCGCGGCAAGCTATGCCATAAAACAGCTGAACGAAAATTATTGATAAACAATGAAAATTGGCATTCCCAAAGAAATTAAAGAAAAAGAAAGCAGGGTTGCTATTACGCCTGAAGCTGCCAAGTATCTGATACAAAAAGGACACTCTGTTCTGGTTGAGGTTGATGCCGGGTTAGGGTCCGGCTTTAGCAATGCTCAATATGAGCAGGCAGGCGTGCAGCTGGTTTCTGCCGCTACTGCTTGGGCTGTCGATATGGTTGTAAAAGTCAAGGAGCCTCTGGAGTCAGAATATCAGTATCTGGATAGACAAATTGTTTTTACCTTTTTTCACTTGGCCGGGGTGTCGCCTGCGTTGACTTTGGAGCTATTAAAAAAAGGCACAACTGCAATTGCCTATGAAACGCTGGAAGATGAACAAGGTCGATTGCCAATTCTTGCACCGATGAGCGCCGTGGCCGGTAATATGGCGACATTAATGGGCAGTTATTATCTGGCCAAATTCAATCAGGGAAAGGGAATACAGTTAGGTAAGGTATTAGGCAGGCGGCATGGCAAGGTTGTCATCGTTGGCGATGGTGTGGTTGGTCAACATGCCGCGCACACCGCTAGTGCCATGGGCGCTAATGTATTTGTTGCGGGCATAGAATTAGCGATGATGCAGAAACTGAAGGAAACCGTGTTGCCGGAAGTGAATTTTTTTCTGTCCAATAAAGAAAATATTGCGAAGCACATTATAGACGCCGATTTAGTGGTAGGGGCTGTGCTTTGCCGCGGAGCCAAGGCGCCTAAAATAATCAGCGAAGATATGATCAAGTCAATGGTCGAAGGGACGGTTGTTGTCGATGTCAGCATTGACCAGGGCGGATGCATAGAGACATCAAGGCCTACAACGCATTCGGATCCGGTCTTTATAAAACATGGTGTGATACATTACTGCGTAACCAATATGCCTGGCGCTTATCCAAAAACATCAACTATCGCGTTAGTTGATGCTACGCTACCGTATATTGCAAAGATAGCAGATGCTGAGTTGTCATCTTTAAAGTTTGACAGTGAACTCGCCAAGGCAATTAATGTATCTGATGGTAAAATAACATGCAAAGCAGTGGCAGAAGGACTGGGAATGATGGACCAGTATCAGCCATTAAATTAGCTTTTAAGTTTTTTATAATTTTCTTCCTAAAGCCGATGTAGCTCAGTCGGTAGAGCAACTGATTCGTAATCAGTAGGTCGCGGGTTCGAATCCCGCCATTGGCTCCATGCTTCTGCAATCTCTAAGGGCACACTCAACAGGGGCGCATTAGCGTCAGAGACTGTGAAAGTATTCGTTTTTTAAAATTTTAACCACAATATATTGTGTATTT
>CAYPJI010000281.1:0-2873 GCA_964411045.1 uncultured Methylobacter sp.
CTGCGGTGCTCGGCGCGGCAAACGGGATGAAGCCGCCTTTGCGTAACATTTAAGATGTAAAACTACGAAGGCCACGAAGAAAAACTTGGGGCGCTTCGTGGTTAATTGACCTGCATTTTATAAGCCGAACAGCCGGCTAATCTTTCAAATTAACCAGCCCCTCGACCAGAAGACGCACTTTCTGTTGAATGATGCGCGTGTTTTCAGGCCCCATGCGTAGCATTTGCTTGTGTACGGGACTTGCGTTTTCCAGCTCGCTGTCGGCGTATTTGTAAAGCACCCCAGGCTGTACAAGGGGAATGGGCGCGTCTATGGCTGGCGCCGCCAGGATTTCCGCCCCGGCCTTGGCAAGAGTGTCTTCCAGCTTGTATTCCGCAGGATAGCCGAACTCGGCAAAGACCTGTACGAATAGCGGCCTGAACTTCTTGTAAACGGCCAGCGCCGCCTCGACATCCAGCGCATTGATCGCCGCCGCCAGCTTGTCATAGCGCTGATAGCTTTGCCGGCTCATGAACAGGTTCTCATCGGGAGCAAACCGCTCGCCTGGCTTGAGGAAACGCATATGCTTCTCAAGCCGCAAGCCCTGCGAGAAATCGTTGGCGATTGTGACATATTTTCTGATCAGCTGGTCGGTATTGAGCCATTCGGCAAGCCCCGGCGAAATCCTGATCATTTCCTCGCGTATCTGTCCGTCGCTATTGGCGAGATCCGGCAGGATAACCCCCTTTCCCTGTTGGGACTCTTCGGCAATGTCCGGCACGATGTCGGCATCGGGCGCCTCCATATCCGGCCCTGTCGGAATCGGCGCCTTTTGCGTATCTGTCTTGGTATCGGAAACCGGCGGCAGCGCCAAAGGTTGCGTTTGCGTTTGCGGCTCAGTAATATCGGCAGATTGCTGCAGATTGAAATAAAACCAGCCCATGCCCGCAGCGATAATCAAAACAAGCACCAGCCAGATCAGGATATTGCTGGATTTTTTTGGTTTAGTTTGGTCGTATCGCCCCATAGTTAAGACCTTCTTTCAGTTGTGGGTTAGAATAATTGACAATTTTTTTAAAGTGCCCAAGAAGTCAGAATCGTGTATCAACAATACTTTCATTTCAGTGAATTACCGTTCTCGATAGCGCCTGATCCGCACTTCATGTTCATGAGCGCGCGCCATCAGGAAGGTCTGGCGCACCTGCTTTACGGCATCAATATGGGCGGCGGTTTCGTTGCTTTGACCGGCGAAGTCGGCACCGGCAAAACCACGCTGTGCCGTTGCCTGTTGCAGCAGTTGCCCGTCAATGTCGATATCGCCTTGATCTTAAACCCAAAACTCAATGCCGTCGAATTATTGGCCACGATCTGTGACGAGCTGAGCATCGGCTATGACAAAAACCGGCAAACGCTGAAAGACTTCATCGATAAAATCAATCAATACCTGCTTACCGCCTATGCCAACAGCAGGCGCACCGTATTGCTGATCGATGAAGCCCAGAACCTGAGCCTGGAAGTTCTGGAGCAGGTCCGGCTGCTGACCAACCTGGAAACCAGCAAGACCAAGCTGCTGCAAATCATTCTGGTCGGCCAGCCCGAACTGAAGCAGTTGCTGAGCCAGAAGGACTTGCGCCAGCTCAACCAGCGCATTACAGCCCGTTATCATTTGCTGCCGCTGTCACTTGATGAAACACGGGCTTATATTCATCACCGCTTGGCCGTCTGCAACGGCAACCCCGACCTTTTCAAGGAGCGCGCCGTTCGCAAAATTTATCAATTTTCCTCAGGCATTCCCAGGCTCATCAATATTCTCTGCGATCGCGCCTTGCTCGGCGCCTACGCGACCAATGCTCATGCCATTACGCCCGACATCATTGCGCGGGCCGCCCGGGAGACGCTGGCGCTCGAAAGCCCTCGCCGCCGAACTAACGCAGCGATAGCGCTGGCGCTCTTCAGCAGTATTGCCGCAGGCGTTTATTTTTTCAGTCAGCATCAATCCGCAGACCGTCAAGTCAAACTCATAGTGTCGGGCCAACTTCCGGCGCCGGATTCAAAGCCGGCCATAAAAAGCCCGCAACCGGCGCTCAAGCCTGAACCTGTTGCGCCGAAAGCCGAAGCGAAGCCTTTTAACGCCTGGCTTGAAGATCCGTCGCTGTCGCTGAACTCGGCCATGATCCAGGCGCTCAACGCCTGGAAAAAAGCCGTGCAGGCCAATAACCGGGCCGATTGCCATTATATGGAAACGGTGGGCCTTCGCTGTCTGTTCGACAAGGCCAACTGGAAGGATATACTGGAACTTGACCGTCCTGCTATTTTGGAGTTCGCGTTAGCCGACGGAAAAAAGCGCTATGCCCTGCTGGCCGGCGTCCGCAAGGGTCAGCCCATCATCCGCTTTAATGACGATTTGGCGTTTCCGCTGGCCGATGTACTGAGCCTATGGGACGGCTATTATCTGATGCTCTGGCAGCCGCCGCGCCCGGATATGGCGGACATCGTCCCGCAACAGACGTCAGCCAACGTGCTCTGGCTGCGCCAGCAGTTAAACGCTGTCACGGGAACCCGCACCAGTGTTAATGAGCCGATGTTCTTTGATGAGGCGCTTAAAAAGCAGGTGATTGACTTTCAGCGCCTGCATCATTTAACGGCTGACGGCATAGCGGGCGCCCGCACCCTGATTCACCTGGACAACAGCATCGGCGCCAAAGACTCGCCACACTTGGAGATCATGGATTAATATGTCTTATATCTTGAATGCACTGCGAAAATCAGAGCGGGAACGGCAAGCCATCGAGCCCGATACGGTAACGACTAGAATTCTTATTCCTCAGCCGCCGCAACATCAGCGCTCCACCAAACTGATCCCCGCGCTGATCATAAGCAACCACCAATCGCAT
>CAYPJI010000282.1:0-2867 GCA_964411045.1 uncultured Methylobacter sp.
CGGGATAAAATATTGACAAACCATATAGTAATAGAAATCCCCAGAGTATTGGGTCTGTATTATATTAGCCGTGAAAAAATTAATGCAAAAGGCAACGGCTGCATATTTGGCAGTGTTGGTGAAATCCATAGGGCTCTACTCGCTAAAACAGTTGAATTGCAGTCAAGAATTCAGCTTCGCATTACAGAGAAGGTTGAGAATGGGAAGGGTGAGCTTGAAGAAAGAACTCGCCGCGTTGAAACAACCGTCGGTCGTGCACTGATTTGGGAAATAGTCCCGGATCGCATGCCTTATGAGTTGGTCAACTGTGATATGACAAAAAAGAACATATCGCGGCTGATCAACTACAGTTACCGTTTCTTAGGTAATAAAGATACAGTTGTGCTCGCTGACCAGCTCATGTACCTAGGTTTTAGATATGCAACAATTTCAGGTGTATCCTTTGGTATTGAGGATATGGCGATACCGGCTAAAAAAGTCGATATCATCAAAATTGCCGATGCCGAAGTAAATGAAATTCAAAGTCAATACTCCTCTGGTCTAGTAACCGATGGTGAGCGCTACAACAAAGTTGTTGATATTTGGTCGCGTGCCAATGATCAAGTTGCTAAGGTGATGATGGATGGATTGGGTGAAGAATCTGTTGTTGATGCTGAAGGTAAGACTGTAAAGCAAAAATCATTCAACTCAATCTTTATGATGGCGGAATCCGGTGCTAGAGGTTCTGCTGCTCAAATCAGGCAGTTAGCCGGTATGCGCGGATTGATGGCTAAGCCCGATGGATCAATTATCGAAACACCCATTACTGCTAACTTCAGGGAAGGCCTGGACGTGTTGCAGTACTTTATTTCTACTCATGGTGCTCGTAAAGGTCTGGCTGATACAGCGCTGAAGACGGCAAACTCAGGATATTTAACACGTAGATTAGTGGATGTTGCTCAAGATTTGGTTGTTACGGCCGAGGATTGTGGCGCTTCTGACGGATTGATCATGACTCCTATTATTGAAGGTGGGGATGTGGTTGAGCCATTATCAGAGCGCGTGTTAGGGCGAGTTGTAGTTAATGACGTAATGGATGCTAGCGGTGAAAAAGTCGTGGTGCCTAAAGGTACGTTATTAGATGAGCATTGGGTTTCTGTTCTCGAAGAGCATAGTATTGATCAGGTGCTAGTAAGGTCGGTCATTACTTGTGAAAGCAGATATGGGGTTTGCGCTGCTTGCTATGGGCGTGATTTAGGTCGTGGCCATTTGGTTAACATTGGTGAAGCAATTGGCGTTATTGCTGCACAGTCAATCGGTGAGCCTGGAACTCAGCTCACCATGCGTACCTTCCATATCGGTGGTGCAGCATCTAGATCTGCGGCAATCAGCAATGTTCAGGTAAAATCGGCTGGCACAGTTCGTCTTAGCAACTTGAAATCAGTAGTCAACCGAGAAGGCAATCTGGTTGCTGTTTCAAGATCAGGCGAAGTAGGCGTGGTCGATGATTATGGCCGTGAAAGAGAGCGTTATAAAATTCCTTATGGTGCGGTGCTTTCAATACAAGAAGGTGGCAGAGTTAATGCCGGCGATATTATTGTTACATGGGATCCTCATACGCATCCAGTTATTACCGAAGTTGACGGTGTTGTAAGCTTAATCGATTTCGTTGATGGCGTAACTGTACAAAAGCAATCTGATGAAGTGACCGGTCTAAGTTCTCTTGTGGTTACTGATCCTAAACAAAGAGGCGGCGCCGGTAAAGAACTGCGTCCAATGGTGAGGTTGCTGGAGGCAAACGGAAATACGATCTTCTTGCCAGGTACCGAAATTCCTGCGCAATATTTCTTGCCTGCTGGAGCGATTGTCGGCATTAAAGATGGTGGTGAAGTAAAAGTCGGTGATGTTTTAGCTAGAATCCCGCAGGAATCCAGTAAAACAAGAGATATTACCGGTGGTTTACCGCGGGTAGCTGACTTGTTTGAGGCGCGCAAAACAAAAGATCCGGCAATTCTTGCAGAAACTAGTGGTACTATTTCGTTTGGAAAGGAAACAAAAGGCAAACAGCGCGTCATAATTACTGATGCTGCTGGTGAACAGTATGAAACCTTGATACCGAAATGGCGTCATATCACAGTTTTTGAAGGAGAATACGTTGAGAAGGGCGAGACAATTGCCGAAGGTGAATTAACGCCGCACGATATTCTGAGATTAAGAGGCATAGAAGAATTAGCCAACTATCTGGTTAAGGAAATTCAAGATGTTTATCGTTTACAAGGCGTGAAAATTAACGATAAGCATATTGAGGCTATCATTAGACAAATGCTTAGGAAAGTAGAAATTACGGCTTCTGGAGATACTGAACTCCTGAAAGGGGATCAAGTTGAGCGTGCTGTTCTAAGAGAAGTGAATGAAAGAATGGAAGTAGAAGGCAAAATTCCGGCTAGTTATGAATCGGTGTTGTTGGGTATCACTAAGGCCTCATTGGCTACAGAGTCCTTTATTTCTGCCGCTTCATTCCAGGAAACGACCCGTGTCTTAACCGATGCGGCTGTTCGTGGATTGAGTGATAATCTCCAAGGCTTAAAGGAAAATGTTATTGTAGGAAGATTAATTCCAGCAGGAACAGGTCTTGCCTATCATGAAAACAGAAAAAACAGATTTGCTCAGCATGAAGCTGTCGAAAGCGAAGCAGCTTCTATGGTAGATGCTGGGGATGTGGAAGAGGCTCTTAAGCAAGCTTTAAATATTTAATAATGTAGTAAAACTCATTGATAAAATGAGCTTGACCTGACATATATTAGCAAGTATTATATTCTGCTCACATGAGCTAAGTGCTTGAGTCAGGTTGAAAAGCTAATTAACCGTCGACATATTTTATGTTCGAC
>CAYPJI010000283.1:0-2842 GCA_964411045.1 uncultured Methylobacter sp.
GAAACATCCGGATAAGCATCGGGAACATCTCCAGACCGGAGAGATAAAAATTCGTTATAGCCTCCTTTTCCAAACATTTTTGAGTTTTTCAATGAAAAATCAATAAATTGACGGGATTGTTACTGCCCCTGTTATAGAGGCGAAAGAGAATCCGATTTGTGCTCGGATCCAGTTTATCTCCAGACCAGTCCATATTTTCCTGTGCTGGTCTATCAATGACACTGATTATCCCTCGGCAATGTTATCCCTACAAGTAAAGTCCCGCCGGTGATTATCATAATTGCAAACATCTATCGGCCTTCTCTCAAAAATATTACGGATAAACATAAACAAAGACATATCCGGCCGCCCCCTCAATCCGTATATTATAAAAAACGCAACCCCGTAGTCGGCAGCCTATAAAGATGACTGTAGATATGAGCCATCAGTTCATTCGCTTTTTTACTCGTCACATACGGCTACTGCGAAGCAGGGTGATCGACATTGTTATGGGTGGAAAAGAGCATTTTGGTATTTGCGCCATAAACATGGATTGGAAGAGATATAAACCAAATGCTCAATTTTATTATGTCGGCATTCTTCCAAATATATTCATAAGCCCTACCAAATTGAAATCCACATAGGCATGCGGATAAATCAATGAACGCCTTGTTCCCGACTGAGCCGCTGAAGCCGTGACTTTTTGCGCCTTTTCTTGCAAAAGAGATTTTTTATCGCTTGTTTATCGGCGATTTCAAATTTTAAAAATTTAAAACACTTATATTAGGCTTTTATTTGGACATCTCCTCGGCATCCAGTAAGAGCCTAATAAAAAGCTTCGTCCGCAAGGCGAAAGATCAGCTTTGTGTTTCTTCAAGCTTTCCAGCTTGAACACGGCATAGATGATCATAAACACAGGGTTATTCTGTATGATCACCGCGTAAATTTGGAGATTTCGCCAATCCGGCATTGGCTTTCAGGGATTTATGAAGTTCTTCGACTTACCACCGCTTCTGACAGATCATTGCGACCTGTTGGCCATCTCACGTTTAATCACTGCCCACCAAATTCAACAAACCAGTGCTGCCGTCTTGGTTGATAAAATCCAGCCGCATACCGCTTGTTTATCCGCTAAGTCCAGAGACTTTATCCGTACAAAGCGCCCTTGTTGCTGGTCTTCCCAGTTGAGCATCATCAGCTTCGTGGCTTTCAGCTACTTGATTTCCCTTGCAGTTCCTCCCATAGCCTCCACGGTAACCAGGTTCCTCTTAGTCCTGGTGACACTTTCACTTGGTCCGATCAATGTCAGACTTACGCTATACATTCCTGGATTAGGGTAAGTCGCAGTGACGACTTCAGCAGTCGTGTTCGTTACGGAAGGAGTGATTGAACCTGGAAAATCCCATTTCCAACTTATGACTGTCCCGCTGCTGGCAGGTGCGAAGTTCACCACTAGACCTGGAGCGCCGCTGGTTGTACTAGTCGTGAAATCCGCCGTTAGCGCTGCCTTAATAGGAACTATTTTGCTGACTTCATTGGCATAATTACTTTCGGTCTTCCGGACCGAATCATAGGCCTTCACCGCGAAATAATACTTTTGACCTTCTTGCAATCCGCACACCGTGAGCGAGGTCTTGTTGCCGGCATCAATGTTTGAGCTGTACTTGCCGCTGCTCTGGCCGTAGGAGACGATATAACCGCCGGCATTGGGGGACTGGCTGGCCTCCCAGGCCAGATTCACGCTGGCTGCAAAAGGCTGGCCGCCGAACAACAGGGTGAATCCGATCAATCCAAAGCGCAGAGACTGCTCGCGCGAGAAAATGTTTATAAGATAATTGTTCATAATAATTTTCTCTTCCTGAACATGTTCACTATCCGGCTTTCAATATTTCGAAAGCTACCCGCCCCTATCCATTAAGTCCTCAAAAGTTAAAGTCTTATCCAACAATCCGGCTTCTCTTAACAGTTAATCCTTTGTGACCCCAATCTTTCTCAAAAATAGCCGCGCTTAAGATTTCGATAACAAACTGTTGGAAAAATTTAGGCATCAGCTGCCCTGATTGAGGTTGAAATTTCATTAACATGGCAAATTCCTGAAGTGGATTGGCAACCCAATATAAGCCTCCTCAGCGCTTGTGGCTTGGGATTGGCTGACCATCTCATTAATCAATATTTTATTTAGGTGATTCTACTTAGGTAATTTTACGTAGATTTAAGAGAGCTTTAATTAATGCTGCTTACTATGAGTCCTGCTTTAGTTACTAAAGAGGAAAAAATATTTACATCCTTTTCAACTCAATTAGCGCTTTTAGAAGCTTTTAACATGTTGGGTTCATGGGGATCATACAGCCAATTGAGTGAGTGGCGTAAGCTTTCAACCCATTGGGGTCTGTGTTACGGCCATAAGTGATGATAAGTAATAATTTCAGTTTTATTATCCGGCCGTTTAGTACGAATATCCATTAGTACAACCACTTATCATTGGACTGACGCTCAACTTGCTAGCATGAATTTTTAAATAGTTCCTTTGCTGTTTTTTCAAATTCTATTTTTCGCCTTTATCACAAAAAAAGAAAAACAAGACTAGCTTGTATCCGTTTAGTTGATCTTCCCCATAACATCTTAAAGTCATCTATTAACCTTAAGCCCGATTCCTATAATTTAAGAGGGCCATGGAAACCAATTATGAACAGTTATTTTAAAAACACTTCTTCACGCAAGCTTTTTCTGCGTCCTGGACCCGCTGGACTCGCCCTGTTGCTGTTCAGCAGCCAACCTTTCGCAGCCAGCGTGAATCTGGCCTGGGAGGCCAGCCAGTCTCCCAATATCGGCGGTTATATCGTCTCCTACGGCCAGAGCAGCG
>CAYPJI010000284.1:0-2836 GCA_964411045.1 uncultured Methylobacter sp.
CCCAGTGCAAGCAACAGCCAAGCTGCCTGAGGCAAAAGGAACATGGGACGGAAGGAGTCAACCCCCAGCCACTGCCCCGTCAGGCTGAACACCCCAATCCCGACCAAAGCACACACCGTGAGCAGCAGCCAGGAAGATCGGAGAGTTTGAGAGATGTTCATGCGCCAACCCAGTCCCTCAGCAGATGGAAGTCCTTCAGTGTTCGAAGTTGAGGGGCCTCAAGACCGCAATCCGCGCCAGTGTGGGGTCGAAGACGATCGTACGGTTGAGTGATCCTGGACAATTGTGTAGTCTTGACATGAGTCAAGCAAGGTTTCGAGCGAGCAGTTTGCGCGAAAAAGTGTGACACAAGTCCCAATTCGACAGGGTCGCATTGAAACAAATCGTAAGCCCTAGAGTATATTCAACGCAATAGATTGCTCTCAAAGACCAATTCGGGTGCGTTCCCCAATTTGAGCATTTTTTAATTCTAAAGAACTAATTTCGTGGTGACAATTTTGCAGGAAAGCTGTCTCTTGTCACAGGAGCAAACTATGCATCGGATCATGCTGGTCGACGATGAACCCCACGTGCTCAGCGCTCTGCGGCGCTTGCTGGTTCGTTCGCTGCCGAGAGACAACGTCCAGATCGAGCTGTGCACAGACCCTTCGCAGGCACTCGACCTGGCTCGCCGCGAGGTTTATGAGGTTGTCGTTTCCGACTATCGCATGCCGCTGATGGATGGGGTTAAATTCTTGTCGCGCTGGCGCGAAATTCAGCCTAACTCGGTAAGGGTCATTTTGTCTGCGTCAACCGATTTTGAAGCCATTCAGGCTGCAATGAACCACGCAGAGATCTTCAGATACCTGGTGAAACCCTGGTCAGACGAGGCCTTCTTGGTAGCCGTAGGCGAAGCCTTCGCCCGCTACGATCAGTCGATGGAGACCACAAGGATCGTTGGCGAATATCAGAAGGGAGTGGGCCAGCTGTCCCCCCACGAGATTGAGCTTCAAAAACTCGAAGCCAGTGAGCCTGGGATCACGAAGGTGCGCTGGGACACCGATGGCTCCATCATTATTGATGATGTTTGAGAAGCGGCCTCATCAAAAGCCGCTGACGCGCCTCATACCATCCCTTAGTGAATTCTTAGAGAACGTATTCAAAGCTCAGCCAGCAATGCTGGGGTAAAGCCCCACAAGAGAGTGTATCAGTCACAAAACTTAATGATCAGCCGCTTCTTGCGCGCCTGAACTTGAAATGGATTTTGTTTTAGGCTGAGTAAGGGGCAACCACACGCGAAAAATCGCACCTTGCCCTATTTTGCTTTTAACCTCAATGCGTCCATGGTGTTTCTGAACAATATTGTATGACAAAGCCAATCCCAACCCTGTCCCACTTCCTACAGGTTTGGTCGTGAAAAACGGCTCAAAAATCCTGTTCAGCAAAATCGGTTCGATACCTTTCCCCGTATCCTCCACTTCGAACCATGCCCAGCCCGCATCCTGCCCGGTACGGATTGTGATCTTTCCGAAATCCTCGATAGATTGCGCTGCGTTTACCAGAAGATTCATGGCAACCTGATTGATCTGAGAAATAACGCATTCCACAGGCGGAAGATCCCCATAGTCTTTTACGATCTTCGCCTTATATTTGAGCTCGTTATTTACCAAGCTGAGGGTAGTGTCGAGCCCCCGGTGCAAATCAGCAACGCGGAACTCATCCTCCCCGACATGTGAGAAATCCTTCAGCGCGCCAATAATTGTTTTCACGCGCTCAATTCCATCCTCAGACTCCGTGAGCAAGGAAGCCACGTCCGAGCGAATATAGTCATAATCCATTCGCTGTTTGAGTTCGCGCACTGCGTCAATAGTGGCCGCAGTTTCGACATTATCAACAATCCTTATGAGATCTCTGACATATTCACCAAGGGTTTTCAAGTTGGAGAATACAAAACCCAATGGATTATTTATTTCGTGAGCAACGCCCGCAGCCAACTGGCCGATCGCAGCAAGCTTCTCTGATTGCAGCATCCGCTGATTGGCGACTGCCTGGTTTACTAACGATTGATCGTAAAGCTGGTCAAGAACCTCTCTATGAAAAATCATGAGGGAATAGCACGAACTGGCAGAAATCCTGGAAATCCGGTTAAGAAGAACCAGTTGACACCCATCACTGTTGTCAGGCGTCACCTCAAACAATCCAGGCCACATTGGATCGCCGGGGGTGGCGTCAATCACCCTGTCGCCTTCCATTTCCTGCAAACGCTCAATCATCCTTTTTAGACGGGCAACATCAAGTGCGGGAAACACTTCCGAAACCGGTCTTCCATGGCAATCTTTCGCTTGGACGCGTGCCTTGTCCTTAATACAGGAATTGAGCCCAACAATGCGTAACTCGTCATCCAGAAGAATCTGACCGTAATTCAACCTCTGCAATTGCAAGCCCATCGTTTCCCTCATTCGTTATTTTTGAGATCCAGTCAGCGAGCATGCCACCCGATCCAACTCTGAAAAATGAGCCCCTGCCTGCCTCATGCCTTTCGGCCTTGGGCATAACGTCCTAAACGACGGCAGGGAAAAAGGATCCTGCATCATTGCCGGCATCTGCACCTAAAAGCCAACCACAGCCAAACTCAATGGACTTGGTGCACGATCGTCAGGCTGCCAGCCACTGCTGAATTTCCGACTTAGTCGGGATGCGGCCACTGGACATGACCTTTTCGTTGATCACCAGTGCCGGCGTGGAAAGTATGTCGTACGCCAGGATAGCTTTCATGTCAGTGACTTTCTCGAAATCGGCCTCGACGCCGGAACTGGAGGCAGCGTCTCGCGCTATGGTCTCCAGCTTCTTGCAGTTG
>CAYPJI010000285.1:0-2830 GCA_964411045.1 uncultured Methylobacter sp.
AGCTTACAATGCTTGCGGAATGTCAACCTGAATCGGCTTGCGATGCGGTTCAGGAACGTTTCGCAGTCAACCATCATCCAACAATAGTTAAAAATTAACTTCAACAATAAGAATAACAAGGGCCTTCATGACTGCGACTGAAAAAGCAATATTCCTGCTCAGCGATATACTGAGCCAGCCGATGCCGGCCTGGGCCGTAGCGGCTGGCTTTTTTATATTGTTTGCCGGAATTTTATTCTTTTCCAGTCGGCGCCGGCGAACCAAAGCTGCGATACCTTCCATCGAGAGTGAAGCACCTGCCTGGCACGGCATGAGCGCCGAACAGGCTCTGCAGGAATTGGCATCGGTCCAGATCGAAGGACTCAGCCAGATAGCGGCGGCAGAGCGGCTGAAACGTTACGGTCCCAACAAGCTTGCCGAAAAACCGCCCAAACCTGCCTGGTTGCTGCTTTTGTCGCAGTTCAAGAGCTTTCTGATCGTGGTGCTGATCGCCGCCGCCCTGCTGGCCGCGGCCATCGGCGATGTCACGGACGGCGCCGTGATTCTGGTGGTGGTCATCATCAATGCCTTCCTGGGCTTCTATCAGGAATTTCAGGCCGAACAATCACTGGCGGCGCTGAAAAAAATGCTGGCGCTGCAGGCCGAAGTCCGCCGCGACGGCCGCAACCGTGATCTGCCGGTGGAGCAGCTCGTGCCGGGCGATATCGTGATTCTCGACGCCGGCGATAAGATCCCGGCCGATGGACGCATCATCTCAGCCCACACGCTGGAGGTTGATGAATCTTCGCTGACCGGCGAATCGATACCGGTTGCCAAGCAGACCCAGCCGCTGCCCGAGCATTTACCGCTGGCTGAACGCAACAACATGGTCTACATGAACAATGCCGTCACGCGCGGCCGCGCCGAAATGCTCGTGACCGCGACCGGCATGGACACCGAAATCGGCCGGCTGGCGGAATTGCTCGCGCAGGCCGAAGACGGCGAGACGCCGCTGCAAATACAGCTCGGCGGCCTGGGCAAGCGGCTGGCGCTGATCGCGTTACTCGTGATTATCGGCCTGTTCGTGAGCGCATTGTGGCGCGGCGAACCGCTGATAGAAACCGCATTTACGGCTATCGCGCTGGCCGTGGCCGCCATACCGGAAGGGCTGCCGGCCGTTGTCACCGTCACGCTGGCGCTGGGCATGCATCGTCTGGCCCGGCAGCGCGCGATCGTCAAGCGTCTTGCGGCCGTCGAAACGCTGGGCTGCACAACCGTGATCTGCACCGACAAAACCGGCACGCTGACGGTCAACCAGATGACGGCGCGATCGGTCTTTTATCAGGGCCGGAATTACTCTATAAGCGGCGAGGGCTATGATCCTGGCGGCACGATTTCGGCCGAAGCCGGCCATAACGGGAATCTGTCGAACCTGCTGCTGCCGCTGGCGCTGTGCAATAACAGCCATCTGCACGACGGTCAGGTCGTCGGCGATCCGATGGAAGGCGCCCTGCTGGCATTGGCTGCCAAGGGCGGCATCGACAAAAAAGAGGCGCTCGCCCAACTGCCGCGCCTGGTCGAACTACCTTTTGACGCCGAGCATAGATTCATGGCGACCTTTCATCGCGATGGCGGCCATGTCAAAGTGTTTGTTAAAGGCGCTCCTGAAGTCATCCTGAACCGCTGCACTGCGATGCTCGATGCCGGCGGCAAACCCGCCCCGCTCCGTAAAGACGAACTGCTGGCCGTCAACAAAACCATGGCCGCTACGGGCTTGCGCGTATTGGCCGTGGCCGAAAGAACGCTGCCGGTCGACCAATTTGCCGGGGAACACGACCTGTTCCATTACATGGCGGAGCTGACCTTTATCGCGCTGATCGGCCTGATGGACCCGCCCAGGCCCGAAGCGCGCAATGCGATCGCTCTGTGCCGGCAGGCCGGCATCGAAGTCAAGATGATCACGGGCGACCAGAAAGTGACGGCCAACGCCATCGCTCAGGAGCTGGGCCTGACGGGCGATGTAGTCGAGGGCCTGGAGCTGGCTGATCTGGATGATGAAGCATTGGCCAGACATATCGATAAGATCGGCGTTTTCGCGCGCACGGCGCCGGAACAGAAAGTCCGCATCATCAAAGCCCTGAAGGCCGACGGCCATGTCGTCGCCATGACCGGCGACGGCGTCAACGATACGCCGGCCCTGAAAAGTGCCGACATCGGCATCGCCATGGGCGTCACCGGCACCGATGTCGCCAAGGAAGCGGCCACGATGGTGCTGACCGATGACAATTTCGCCACGATCGTCAAAGCGGTCAAGGAAGGGCGCGGCATTTACGACAACATGATCAAATTCGTCCGCTTCCAGCTTTCAACCAATATCGGCGCCATTCTGGCCGTAGCCAGCGCCCCGCTGCTGAATCTGCCGGCTCCGTTCACGGCCGTGCAATTGCTGTGGATCAATATCATCATGGACGGGCCGCCGGCCATGGCGCTCGGCATCGACCCGGTGCGGCCGGGCAGCATGACGGAAGCGCCGCGCGATCCGAACGCGCCCATTCTGTCCTGGCGGCGTCTGGGCAATCTGTTCACTTACGGTCTGATCATGGCGGCCGGCACATTGGCCATTCTTTATTACGGCCTGCAAACCAAGCCAGCTGGATATGCCGCGGCATTGGCTTTTACAACGTTTGTGCTGTTTCAGGTGTTCAATGTGTTCAACGCGCGCGCCGAAAGGACCACGACGTTCAACCGGCATTTCTTTGCTAACCGCATGCTCTGGCTTGCCCTTTCCGGCGTTGTGCTGCTACAGGTACTGGCCGTGCATTGGCCCCCGGCTCAGGCCGTTTTCCATACC
>CAYPJI010000286.1:0-2819 GCA_964411045.1 uncultured Methylobacter sp.
ACTATCGTTGAAAGTGTTCTGCTGGATACTATGTATGAATTGCCATCGTCGGAAAATATCTGCAAGGTGGTTATTGATGAAAGTGTTATTCTAGGTGAATCTGAACCCCTTCTGGTTTACGAAGCGGAAAAGAAAAAGGCCTCGGCCGAATCTTAAAATTTATCCGGGACAGAAAAAAAAGGGAGCTTTATTTTTTTAGCTCCCTTTTTTTTGTGCTATAGCCAAGCTAAAGACCGTGTTTTATAGTTTTAGCGCTTGCTATTTTATTTATCGGCCCCATATCTTTTTTTCAAAAATTGCTAAAGGTTCCAGTTATGGAAACGCACAAAATGACAGAGATACAACAAACAGATGTTTTGATTCCGGTTTTGCCGCTCAGGGACGTCGTGGTTTATCCGCATATGGTGATCCCTTTATTCGTCGGCAGGGAAAAATCTATTGACGCTTTGGATGCGGCGATGAAGGATAACAAGCAGGTCTTGTTGGTTGCCCAGAAAGAAGCTGAAATTGACGAGCCGGATTTTACTGATCTTTATCAGGTCGGTACCTTGGCCAATATTCTGCAATTGCTAAAATTGCCTGATGGCACTGTTAAGGTGTTGGTCGAAGGAAGCCAACGCAGCAAAGTTTCATACTATAAAGAAACGGACAGTTTTTTTTCCGCCTCTGTAGTAAAGATCGACGATGTTTTAGATATATCCGAACGGGAGCAAGAGGTACTGCAGCGGACAGTCATCAGTTCGTTTGATCAATACGTCAAACTGAATAACAAGATTCCGCCGGAAGTCATGAATTCGCTTGCCGGTATTGATGATCCAAGCCGCCTTGCCGATACCATGGCCGCCCACATGACGCTAAAAGTCAATGAAAAACAGGCGATTCTGGAAACCGCGGATATTGCGAAACGGCTGGAAAATCTGATGACTCAGATGGAAGGCGAGGTTGACCTGCTGGAAATGGAAAAAAGAATCCGTGGGCGCGTTAAGCAGCAAATGGAGAAGAATCAAAAGGAATATTACCTGAATGAGCAAATGAAGGCGATTCAAAAAGAACTTGGCGAAATGGAAGATGTTGCCAATGAGATTGAAGAGCTTGAAAAGAAAATCGAAAGTGCCGGCATGACCAAAGAGGCCAAGACAAAGGCTGAGGCAGAGCTTAACAAACTTAAATTAATGTCGCCGATGTCTGCCGAGGCAACGGTCGTGCGTAATTATATTGACTGGATGGTCAGTATGCCCTGGAAGAAAAAAACCAAGGTGCGGCATGATCTGAAACTGGCCGAGCAAGTTCTGGAAACAGAGCACTATGGTTTGGAGAAGGTCAAGGAGCGCATTCTCGAATATCTGGCTGTGCAACAGCGAGTGCAGCAGCTCAAAGGACCTATTTTGTGCCTGGTCGGCCCTCCAGGCGTAGGTAAAACCTCATTAGGCGAGTCCATTGCTCGAGCTACCAATCGTAAATATGTGCGGATGGCTTTGGGCGGTGTGCGGGACGAAGCGGAGATTCGCGGGCATCGTCGAACCTACATAGGCTCTATGCCAGGCAAGATTTTGCAGAATCTGGCTAAGGTGAAAACACGCAATCCTATGTTTTTACTTGATGAGATCGACAAAATGGCAGCCGATTTCCGAGGCGATCCGGCTTCGGCATTATTGGAAGTGCTGGATCCCGCGCAGAATCATACGTTCTCGGACCATTATCTGGAGGTGGATTTTGATCTGTCCGATGTGATGTTTGTCGCGACAGCCAATACGATGAATATCCCCCCGGCCTTGCTGGACAGGATGGAGGTTATACGTCTTGCAGGTTACACTGAAGACGAGAAGATTAACATTGCATGCCGCTATCTGACTCCGAAGCAGATCAAGAATAACGGGCTGAAAGAACAGGAAATCGAAATTGCAGAAACAGCGGTCAGGGATATCATTCGCTACTATACACGAGAGGCTGGTGTTCGTAGTCTTGAGCGGGAAATCTCGAAAATCTGCCGTAAAGTGGTCAAAGACCTGCTGCTGAAACCGAGCAAGGACAAAGTTGAAGTTACTTCTGAGAACCTGGATAAATATCTCGGCGTTAAACGGTTCCATTACGGGCTTGCAGAGGAACAGGATCAGGTTGGACAAGTGACCGGCCTGGCCTGGACGGAAGTCGGCGGCGAATTGTTAATGATTGAAACAGCCGTTATTCCCGGAAAGGGCAAACACTCTGCTACAGGCAAGCTGGGCGACGTCATGAAGGAATCGATTGAGGCGGCGATGACCGTGGTAAGAAGCCGCTCTGAAATTCTGGGAATAGACCATGAGGTGTTTCAGAAAAATGATATCCATATTCATGTGCCTGAAGGGGCTACGCCAAAAGACGGGCCCAGTGCCGGCATAGGCATGTGTACGGCCATTATTTCGGCACTGACTAAAATACCAGTAAAGGCCAGTGTGGCCATGACCGGTGAGATTACGCTGCGAGGCGAGGTATTGCCGATCGGCGGGCTGAAAGAAAAGCTATTGGCGGCTCATCGCGGCGGCATAACAACAGTTGTCATTCCCGCGGAAAATGAAAAAGACCTGGTCGAAATTCCTGAAAATATAAAGCAAAACCTGGATATCAAGCCCGTCCACTGGATAGATGAAGTGCTTGAAGTGGCGTTGCAATATATGCCGAAGCCAAGCGACAAGAAAGAAGTCGAAGAAAAGGACGTCTATATCCCAAGGCCAACAGTCATAACACCCGAGTTCATAGCGGAAGAAATTTGGAACCGAAAGGACCCACCGCAATACCTCGTCTACCGCTTTAACGACGACCGATTTGAAACGCTATGGGAA
>CAYPJI010000287.1:0-2805 GCA_964411045.1 uncultured Methylobacter sp.
TGAAATGAAAGGCGATCTGTTTCTGGGGCTTCTGGCCTACAACATTGGCCCCACCAACGGCGGCCTGCGCTTTATTATGCAACAGTACGGCGTGACGGATTTCGTGACCATTCAGCCTTATCTGCAACAGCTGCCGCGCGATTATCCGGTGCGCGTTTTGTCATATTCCCTGGCTTTCAGGCTCTGGCAGCATGAAGGCCAATTGCCGGCTTACGAGGAAGGCAGGAATGCCATCCGGATACAGCGTATCGGCATACCCGGATTGCAAATGGAGCTTTGAGCTGTTTTATTAAGATGTTCCGCAGGCAATTGACTCAGGCACCTGAAGATTCAGCTAAAAACAATTTCCGATATCCCATCAGATTAAGGCCCTTTCCGGCCAATGGCCGCCCCTGTGGGAGCGATGCCCGAATTGAAAACAAGGCCATTATTCAATGCCAAATCCTAGTCAGCTATAAAGTTACACTGGACAGCAGGCAAGGAACAAGGGGACAAAGGCACCGGTCTTAGTCGACATAGGGTGTGCAAGCAGTTCATTGCCAGATTGCGGCGTGCCCGGTTTATCCTTTGTTTTGCAAGGAAAATTATCATGTCAACAATGCAGTGGCAGCGTTTCATGGGAAGAATTGACGCTGAGAAGATAGCCAAGCTCGAAGGCTGCGAATTACTGAAGCCCGTCTATGGGCAGCGCGGATTTCTTCCCGAAAATGATCCTCTGACCGCATTTCCACATGATTCGCGCTATGCCATGCTTGATGAGGTCGGCCATGATCTGCCGAGCCTGCTCTATGACAAAGACTTTCGGGTTTACGTTCGGGAGCTGGAAATCCCGAGATGGCAGGGGCCGGTCACCGAGGAGAATCTTCCTCAGCTTCGCCTGTATTATGTGCGGCTCAGCTTTCTTGCCTCCGCTTACGTCAATCAGATCGGAGAGGAGCCGGTCAAGATTCTGCCGTATAACATCGCGGTGCCGCTGGTGCGGGCCGCCATGCTGCTCGATCGCCTGCCCATTCTGAGTTACGACGGCTATGCGCTCTATAACTGGAAGCGCTTTCGCAAAAATCAACCGATCCGGCTGGGCAATATCGATACCCTGCAAAACTTTGTTCACCTGTATGACGAGCATTGGTTCATCATGGTGCACATAGAGATTGAAGCGATTGCGGCCGATATTCTGGCTGCGATCGCTTCAATCAAGCGCAAGCTGGTGGAGAGCGATGATGCCGACCTGAGCCCTGAGCTATGGCTCATTGCGGGTGCTGTACAGCGACAGGTCGAGGTGATCAAGCGCATTCCGGAGCACATGGATTCCAGCCTTTACTACAAGACTTTCAGGCCTTATATCCGCTTTTTTGAAAGTATAGCCTATGAGGGCGTGGATCTGGCGCCGATTCTGTTCCGTGGGGAGACGGGCGCCCAGAGCAGTATTATGCCGACTCTGGTCGCCTTCATGAAAATTCCGCACCAGCGATCCGTGTTGACGGACCATCTGGCCGATATGCGCAATTACATGCCGCTCAGGCACCGGTTGCTGATCAAGGAAGTCGAAGCCATGTCGGATATCAGAAGCCCTGAATATAAGGACCCTTATAACGCCATTCTGGATGCCATGGCGGCCTTCCGGAGAGTCCATTACGGCTGGGCGCAAGAATATATTAACCGCTGGACGGATGATCCAAGGGGAACCGGCGGCACTCCCTATATGCAGTGGCTCAAACAGATGCTGCAGGAGACTGAGGCTCACCGGCTTTAAAAGTGCGTGCAGATCTTTACAGACAATATTACATCTTTTCGCCGGTATCGATTATCCAATCCCTGACGGACTGCCATGAGGAAGCTTATCCTCTGCTTTGATTTGGCTGCGACGAAATGTCAGCAGAGCCTAATGGCGATCGAACCAGACATGCTTGGTATATCCATCCACATGTTTGCAAAGTAGCTCTAAATAATCGCCGTGAATGGGGCCGACTTTATAGTGATGATCAGGGTTCAAGTCGTAATGGCTTAAATCATGAACCATGAGCGGCAGATCTTCACTGTCTATATAGCCCGTGCTTACGACTTCGTTTCTTTCCAGATCTTTGATTTCTATTTTGTGAGTTTCCATAACGTTCGCTCTTTAAAGTCAATGAGAAAAATTACAGGATTGATGATTGGAAACCAGCCTTGTCCGATTATTAGAAAAGAAAGCTTTATTGCGGTTCAAACCCGCGGCCCTTTGCGGCAGCGCTCAAAGTTTGGCAGCGGCACGGAGTTGAAGTGCATCGGGGCGCCCTTTCTTTGCAGGGTGTCGGAGCGCATGCCGAATGAGCCATTTACGCTCCTTGGAAGCATCAATCAGCCAACGCTCGCAAATACCGAACGCCAAATCCGGATGGTCTTTGGCGATATCGGCAAGATTGTTGGCAACACTTCGGCGCACATAAAGGCTTGGATCGTCTTTTAACGCTTCAAGTATCGGTAATACAGGTTCAGGGTTGGAGATGACGCTCGGAACCCGAATCGCCCACGGCAATCTGGGACGTGTTCCCTCTGAGCAAAGACGCCTGACGTGAGGGCAAGGATCGGTAAGCCATTCGTGTACTTGCTTGAGCATGCGTTCCTGATGGCGAATAAGAAAATGCCGAATAGAAAACTCCGCGCTAAAGCGTCTTGTGAGCTCATACTGCGCTCTCATGGAGACATCGAAAGGATCGCCCTCGTTGCCTGTTCCCGGATCAAGCCCATACTCGGCAACGAAGCATACATGCGGGAGATAGAAAAACACGGCCAGTCCGTTGTTGTCAGTAGACTCAAGGGGCGGGG
>CAYPJI010000288.1:0-2797 GCA_964411045.1 uncultured Methylobacter sp.
ACCGGAGAGCGTTATTTGAGCATGGGCTAAATGGTCTGGTCAGTTTTTACAGCGCGAAGTCAAAATCGGTGAATATGTGAAGAATTCTTTCTTTCTGGTAATCCCAGCGCAACAGAATGAGCCTCTGCGCCTTAGAGAATTTTCAACCAGGGCATTGCAGCAGTGGATTACCGAATTGCCGACAGCTAATCCTGGTTTAGCTACACGTCTGCTTTATGATTTTATTGTAGATTGCAATTCTATTGAGATGGATAGCCAGATGAGGCTGGATGCCCTGGAACTTGTAAGGCCTAGCCTGCTGGTTATTGAGGATTATCTTCGTTCAAGACTGATAAGAACCGGATTTCCCAAAGAAGAAAACGACAAGAAAATTCTCGATGTACTAGTCTCGATTGAAAAGGAATTCACCATCGGTTATTGGATAGTGCTTAAAGAACTGACTCGGCGCAATGTGGGCTGGTTTCAAGGAAAAAATGCGGCGTTGGCGGTTCAGCGCTGTATTAGAGGATTAAGCAGTCTTGTTGTCAGTCATTCTCTTATGGGGATTTCCATTCCTGATTGGGTATGGATAGATCTCCATTCGCTTTATAAACTCAGCGTCGACATAAAAAAAGACAAGACCAAAATAGCCAATGGCATAAATCAGTCCGATAAAGCAAGTTCGCCTGAAGAATGTTATAAACAGATCCTGTTGCTCAGCCTTGCTGATCCAACAGGATTGGTGCAAAAAGAGATCTTGTTGGTTTATAACTTCATAGAAACCATAGATTATTTAGTGAGTCTGAAAAATGAGGCTGTTGCCGGCCAGCAGATGCAATGTATTATCTCAACGGATGAAGATAAACCGCCGTATTACCAGGAGAGCCTGGATGCCAGGCATGATCCGGCCGCGCTATATGTAGATTTCACCAAGTTATTTAAGGCATTACAGAAAAAGAACAAGCTGATCAGCGCGACCGAGGCAAGATTCAGCTCAATGTATGTTTCGAAAAATAATAGTGCGAAGTTATCGCCAGAATTACTTGACTACCTTGGGCAAAGGTGGTCAGGCATGGAACTTCGGGGAACTCCTGTTTTCAGCGACAGATTAGACCGATATATCGCCATTGGTCTGGAAGCGTCTTTTGATCTGCAAAATTCATCGGAGACGGATGCCGAAAGAACGCTGGAGTTTTTGGCCCAGTCAAGCTCCGACCAATTGTTATCTTGTGTATTTGAAAAAACAGGTGTTTTGTCTGTCGGGAGTCTGGTGAGCTTCAGAAAAACAAATATGCCGGAACACCAACGCTCTCTAGGGATAGTCAACAAAATAGTTGTAGCGAAACAAAACGGAAAGATAGATTTTGGCATGCAATTGATAGCACAGCAATCTATCTCTGTAACTTACAGGCAACTGGACGCCTCGGTAAAAGAGGAACTGCAAAAAGCCTTGTTTTATGCAGGAAGTGAACACGAAAGTGAAATGACTTATATCATCACCGATACCAGCATGCTGGAAGGCGATATTATCCGTTTATTTATACAACAGGAAGAATTCCCTGTGGTCCTTAAAAACAGGAAAAATATCGGGTTAGGTTATTGGCAATTTGAATTCCAGCGCATAGCGGAAAAACAAACTCCGGCTCATACTAAAAAAGGCTATGATTTTATTTAAGCCGGCCAAAATAAAGGCGCACATAGCGCTTGAAAAGTTTTTTCTTCATGGTAAGTTGATAAATTGATTCGGAAATTTGATAATGGATCTTCAATCTTGAAAATTGCTATGGTTGGGTGAAATGAAAGCTCTTGCCCTAATTGAATGTTGGTTGACTATTTCTTATTTATAGTTCAATGAATTGGTATGGCAAATCTTGCTTTTGGATTATCTGAGCAAGTGGTTGATGATAGTTTGGGCAGGGTCTCAATAAATATAATAAATACAATTACATTTCGTGAGGATGAAAAATGAGTAACGAAGAAAACGTTAACAAAACAGAAGAAAGCGTTAACACAGTCGAAGAAAATGTTAACAAAAGCGAAAGCTCGGCAAAAGATGCGGCAGGAAACCTGATTTCTTCAATATTGAGTTTAAAAGAAAAAAATCCGAAAGTCTTTTTTGGGGCGATTGGCGGCATAGTAGTTCTTCTGATTATTATTATGGCGAGCGGCGGCGGCGATTCCACAAGCACGGTTTCCGGGCCGGCTGCCAAGAATATTGTAGTAGGCCAGAAATATGTTCTGAATAGCCCTAATACCTATGATAAGTCATCGACAATCCGTTTAGTCGCCGTACCGGGCACTATAGCAGCGTATGACGATACAGAGGAAGACGACAGAAACGGCCTCTGCAAGCATATGCCTCAAGGTACTCCTGTAACCGTTACAGATCTGCAGGATTTTTCTGGCAAGAAAAATGCATTTGCTAAGGTTCAAATGCTGGAAGGCGAGTGTCAAGGTAAAGACGGCTGGGTCTTATCAATTAATCTTCAATAAATAAAAACAAATGTTGACATTATTAAGAAAGACTTTATAATGCACGAATAAATTGAAATGCGGGAATAGCTCAGTGGTAGAGCACAACCTTGCCAAGGTTGGGGTCGCGAGTTCGAATCTCGTTTCCCGCTCCAATGTGTTTATAGAAAGCCGCGAATGTACGCGGCTTTTTTATTTTGCCTTTAAGGCTGCGTAGCAAAGTGGTTATGCAGTGGCCTGCAAAGCCATCAACAGCGGTTCGATTCCGCTCGCAGCCTCCACTTATACAATTTGAAATGCGGGAATAGCTCAGTGGTAGAGCACAACCTTGCCAAGGTTGGGGTCG
>CAYPJI010000289.1:0-2796 GCA_964411045.1 uncultured Methylobacter sp.
TTTTCTGGACATACCCATCCTCTTTTATTTTGTTTTGCCGTTTTTATTGAGCATGCCCAACCAGGTATGCCGATATTCGGCAACCATTTTTTCAAGACTGAACGCATTCATCACCCGTGCCCGTACCTGTTGGGCCAATGTATTTTTGCCGGTATTTGCAATCAGTGCCAAGGCCTGCAAGATTTTATCCGCCAGCTGCTGCGGGTCGGCCGCAGGCACTACCCAGCCATCATCACCCACAATCAGGGCGGCATCACCTACATTGGTAACCACATTAGGCACACCACACGCCATGGCTTCGGCCACCACATTGGGGAAACCCTCGGCAATGCTGGACAGCACATGCAAATCCAGTGCGCTCATGATGTGTGGTACATCGTTACGCATGCCCAGTAAAATGGTTTTTTCCCTGACCCCATATTGAGACAGCAACGCCATTAATGACGGGTTGTTTGCATCCATGTCCTTGCCCACCAGAACACAACGCAAATCGCGCTGTTTTTCAAGGCATTGGACAAAAGCCTTGATCAGGGTTACATGATCTTTCAGGGGATTCCAGCGCGCCACAAAGCCTATCAGTGGCGTCTGCTCACCAACACCCCACGCTGCCCGCAATGCCTGACGGGCCGGCTCATTGCGAACCCAGCGGGACAAATCGTAGCCATTTTGAATGACCACCATTTTTTTGGGATCATAACCCCATTGAACATGACGATGGCGGGCATCTTCGGCACAACAGACAACCAGCTGGGGCAGCCAGCGTGAAAAGAACCCGCCCATCCGCGCAAACAAATAGGCTGAACGGCTGCTCTTGGCCAAATTGGCCCCTGAATTGCGGATTCCCCAGGCGATATGCCGGAATCCAGCCATTCGGGCAGCCAATCCGCCGATCAGATCTGCATGGTACATCCAGGTCTGTATCACATCAGGATCAAGTTGCGCCAGACACTTTTTAAGACGCCAGAAGTCTGACGGGGTCAAGCGTCCTGGTGTCATGCCCAGCATCTTCACTTCAACCCCGGCCTCCATAAGCGGCTGGCCATATATACCGGCATCCGCAAATGAAACGACAATATGCGTCACGTCGGGGTCTGGCCAAGTGGTCAGGCGAAACAGGACCGACTCAGCCCCTCCCTGCCCAAGACCGCTAATCAGGTGCACCACACGTATTTTTTTATTTGTTGTCATTGGATATCTGTTTTGCCTGAAACCGGAACACCCACTTGCCTGAACAATTCATCCCACTGCTGCAACACCGTTTCAAGCCGGTATCTGGCCCAGACTGATTGCTTGCCACGTGCACCAAGAGAGCATCTAAAACCATCATCGCACAAAAACCGCCTGATTGCTTTTTCAAGTTCAAGCTTATCATTTAGCCGCACCAGCAAACCGGTGGTTCCCTGCTGGGTCAACTCTGCCGGACCGCTGGGACAATCAAAACTGATACTGGGCAACCCCAAGGCCATCGCTTCAAGCAAAACATTGGGAAACCCTTCTACCCGGGAAGTCATCACAAAAACATGGGCATGCGACAATTCCTGCCACGGTTTGCTTGTTGTACCCGGCAAAGTGATGCGTTGGCTGCAACCCATCTTTTTCACTTTATCAATCAAGGTCGCACGCTCTGGCCCATCTCCCCAGATACATAAATCCCAATCGGGATAATCATGACTGATGGTGGCAAAGACCTCAATCAGGATATCAAACTGCTTTGCAGGTACAAAGCGCCCCATGGCAACCAATGTCTTGCGCCCGGTGACTGTACACAGACCATTGCAGGAAGTCACTTGCTCAATGCCCTCGGGCAAAGGATTCGGAATAACCGCCACCCGCTTCAGGCCAGGCAATACTTGCATAAATGCCTGGGCGGCATCTTCAGTCTGAATCATTACGGCATCGGCCTGGGGGTACAGCTTCTTGCGCAGCATCTTCAAGACACCGTCAATATTATTACTAATGACCGGATGCGTTCTTTCACAAACAATCACGGGGATATCGATATCCCTGGTTGCCATCAAGGTGGTCACATTCACATTGGTCAGAAAAGAAACGATCACATCGGGCTGCTCCGCCCTAATGCGCTTTTTGAGCACAAATGGTTTACTGAGCCTGCCCAACCATTTCTGGCGGGGCAAATCATCGGCCAGCCATTTAATCTGGACATCAGGGTGCACCGGGTAAAACGAACGGCCATTACCCTTTGAAAAACAAGGCATTAACACCACTTGATGGCCCTGTTTGACCCAGGCACTTGCCAGTGTGGCGGCAACACGCTCGGCACCACCTGCATTCATTGAACTGACCAGCAACATGATTTTCATAATGCCCAACCTATTTCTTATGGTCTTGCTTCATAATTTTAGCCCTGAATATCATAATGATCCATCCAGGCCTGCAGCATCAGGACTCCCCACAAATGAGGACTCCAGTCAAACTGCTGCGCCTGATGCTGTTGCCAGCGTTCATGCACCTGCCCGGCATCAAGCAAACCCTGCTTGTGCAGGCGGGAAGGATCAAGCAAATCATTGGCCCAATCTTTCAGGGGGCCTCTTAACCATTCGCCCATCGGAACCGAAAACCCCTTTTTAGGGCGCTCCAGCAAGGCACGCGGTACCATCCGGTATAAAAGCTGCTTCAATAACCACTTATTCTGGCCATCACGCACCCGGTATTTGTCCTCAAGGCCCCAGGCAAATTCAAACATACGGGGATCAAGCAAGGGCACTCGCGTTTCCAGCGAACAAGCCATGGCCGCCCGGTCTACCTTGACCAGAATATCATCGGGCAAATAAGAAA
>CAYPJI010000290.1:0-2788 GCA_964411045.1 uncultured Methylobacter sp.
TATGTCTAGATCTCCTTAAGTTGATGCCTATGGCACAAGTAAATTCGACCCTACAACGGCGTAACATCAGGCATTAAGACTATTTTTTATAACCCTAAAGGAGCTAAATACAATGAAAGTAAAACTGCCACTCGCGTTAGCGCTGACTGCTGTGACAACCGCAGCGTTGTCAGGTCCAGTGGAAGAACAGATAAGATTCCGCCAGTCCGCCTATTCGTTCCTGAGCTGGAACACGGGGAAAATCAAAAGCCAGGTGGTCGACCACCCCGAAACCTTCAACAAGGATCAGATCATAGCGGCCGCAAACGCCATTGCCGCGACCGCCAATGCCGGGCTGATCAATCTCTACGGACCCGGCACGGACCAGGGCACAGGCTGGAAGCAATCCCGCCTGCGGCCTGAATTCTTCCAGAAACAGGATGAAGCCAAGGAACTCGACGCCACTTTCATCAAGGAAGCCAACGAACTGGCGAAAGTGGCCGCCACCGGCGATGCTGGCGCAATCAAGGCGCAGTTCGGCAAAGTCGGCGCCTCCTGCAAGGGCTGCCACGACCTGATCCGCATTCGCGAGTGATGCGGTAAATTTTATCTCAGCCAAGTGGTACTCTGTGAAGGGGTATCTCCCGGCACAATGCACAGTATCGTAGGGTACGAGAGTGTGAAAGTATTATCCCTGTCAGATTAAAAATGATTTACCACAGGGAGCACAGAGGACACATAGAAAATAATGCTAATTAATTCAATACATTAAAAACTCTGTGCTCTCTGTGTCCTCTGTGGTTAGTTATTAATTGGGGCAAAAAATCAATACTTTCACAGCCTCGTACCCTACTGAACTGTTCAACAACTTATTCTGGAGGATCAGATGTTTGGTATTTTTTCCCGCCATCAGTTATCACAATTAACACTGACGATTGCTTTGCTCGGCAGTTTCGGCACCGCCGCCGCTGTCGATCTCGATCCCAAAGCCATCTCGATCAAACTGCCGGAGCAGATCAATTGGGTTCCTAACCCCAGCGGCTCGGAGACGGCAGTATTGGTCGGCGACCCGAGCAAACCGGGCCTGTATGTGGTTCTGAACAAGTGGAAAGCCCATCACAACAGCAAGCCGCATTCGCATCCCAACGACAGATTCATTACCGTGATTTCCGGCATCTGGTGGGTAGGCACCGGCACCGATTACGATCCGGCACACCTGAAACCGGTCCCGGCTGGCAGTTTCGTTACCCATTACGGCAATGAAGTCCATTACGACGGCGCCAAGGACGAAGACACGATTCTGCAAATCGTCGGCATTGGGCCGGCTGCGGCGACGCCGGCAAAGTAGGGTACGAGACTGTGAAAGTATTCGTTTTTTAAAATTTTAACCACAATATATTGTGTATTTTATATTTTCATATAACAGCATATAGAGATCAAAAAGAAAAACTCTGGATTCTTTCACAGTCTCGTACGCATCGCGTACCATTATTCTGAACTGCCACATAATGAACCGCTCCCGTAGAGGTCAGGGCGCGCGAAGCGTTCCCTGACAATTCAAGCTTAAACAGACTTAATCTGCGGCAAAGCAATAGAAATAGCCCGCGCCGCCGGTGCTGACCAGATTCTCCTGGCTGCAGCCTTTGCTGGTATGGGTCGAGTTCCAGGATACGTTGCCGAGCCGCCTTGGCGGAAGGCGGAGCGGCGGTCGGAATGGCCTACCTGAACGCTGCCTTCGCCGCTGCTCGTGTAGTTCTTGCAGGTGTAGTCGGCGGCGTCGGCGTAGGCTCTGCCGTCGGGCTTGGAGCCGGTGATGACGTCGTGCTGGTTGGGCGTATCGCCAACCCCGTTGATGGGCGTGCCCTTTTCGGTCAGCGTCGTCTTCCGGTGCACGTTGTTGCCTTGCTGGCCGAGTTCCACGGTGTCGCCGTGCAGATGGGCCAGGTCGTTGGCCACTATGGCGCCGTTGGCGTTGGCCCATGGGCCCTTGCCGATGCGGTCGCGGGCGTTTACGGCGGGCTGGTCGCCGACAGCCTGAGTGCTCAGGTAGGCTCGCCAGGTCCGGTTACCGGCACCGACCTCGCTGGCCAGTTTCTGGCAATGGGCATCGGCACCGGCCAGGCCGCCCAGATCGGCACCCTTGCCGAGGCCGGTGCTGGTTACGAAGAAGCCCAACGGGGGCTTGGGAGGTTCTTCCGCGAAGGCGGCGCTGGCGCTCAGAACGAGCAGACCGGCAAGAAAGCTGTTTTTTTTATTCATATTCTTTTATCTATGGTTTAACAAAATGGATTTGTGGAGCAGGGCTCCAGCCCAAGATAGTCAGCATTTATCGTGCCGAATGAAAACGCGAGGGAATCTGATGTTGATGAGCTGTGGCCTATCGCCGGATGTTGCCCTGAAGGCACGTTTTGTTGATGGTCTGCTTCCAGAGCAACATAGCGCGTAGGCTGGGTTGCTAAACCCAGCCTTGTACTGAACTTGCGCCCTTGAGAGTATTCGCACTGCCTGACCATGTCGATGCCTGTCGCTGTCTTGGGTCGAATACCCTGAAGGGCACAAGTGAGTTCGACTCTACCATGGTGTCATATCAGTGATAACAACCTGCTCCTTCTTTTTTTCCCGAATTCAGGTTGAATAGCCACGCCGGGCGCTTTCCTGTAAACCTGAGAAAAACGCCCTGTCAAATCATGCCTTCGGGTTAATGGTTCTCGCCGTGCTCTTTGCCGTCAGTGAGGCCGAAGAATCCCGAGTTGGCGGAATCGGCGATGAGTATCGATCTCAGGCGTTTAGCCGTAGGGATATCCCGTCC
>CAYPJI010000291.1:0-2778 GCA_964411045.1 uncultured Methylobacter sp.
GCACCGGCTCCAATCATGTGCGAGAAAAAGACGGGGTATGGGCCGTGCTGTTCTGGCTGAACCTGATCGCCAGAAGACGCCAACCGGTTGCCGATATCGTGCATGAGCATTGGCAAAAATTCGGGCGCGACATCTACAGCCGCCACGACTATGAAACCGTAGCCAGCGACATAGCCAACGCTATTATTGAGCATCTCAGATCTCTGTTGCCGACACTGGCAGGCCGGTCATTCGGCGAATATGTCGTCAAGTATGCGGATGAATTCAGCTATCAGGACCCGATAGATGACAGCATTACCGAGAACCAGGGTGTCCGCATCGGCTTTGAGAACGGCTCCCGCATTGTGTTCCGCCTGTCGGGCACCGGCACGGTCGGCGCCACTTTGAGAATCTACCTGGAACGCTTCGAGGTCAATCCCGATAGACACGATCAGGATGCGCAGGTCGCACTGGCCGATTTGATCGATCTCGCCGAACAGCTTTGCGAGGTTAAAAAACGAACCGACCGGACCGGACCGACTGTTATTACTTGAGCCAGTTCAAGGTGCAGGGTTCAGCCCCTGCGCCTACATCTCAATATCATGGGCAATACCGTGCATGAGGCAAACCAGCAGCACCCCTGCCAGAATCAAGACAATCTGTTGCAAGGATGCCTTCATGTCGGTTTTCCTATGCAGCGACGGTATCAGGTCGGCAACGGCGATATAAATGAAACTTGAAGCCGCCAACGCCAGAAAATACGGCAGACTGTCATGCAGATCCTCCAGGCTGAAATAAGCCAGCACACCGCCCACAACCGTCGTCAAACTGGCCAGAATATTATAGAACAGCGCCTTGCCTTTACTATAGCCGCTCTGCAATAAAATCGCGAAATCGCCGACTTCCTGCGGAATCTCGTGCGCGGCAACCGCCAGACTGGTCACGATGCCCAGTTTCACATCGGTTAAAAACGCGGCCGCGATCAATACGCCGTCGACAAAGTTGTGGATGCTGTCGCCCAGGATGATCAAGGCCCCGGCGGACTTGCCGTGCCCATGACTGTGCGCGTGCACATGCGCATGATCGTCGTCATCGCCGTGCGCTTCACAGCCGCCACCGTAATGGCAATGGCGCCAGATCAGCAGTTTTTCCAGGACAAAAAAACCGAGTACGCCGGCCAGGATGGTTCCGGACAAGGGCTGGATCTGCTCCGGCCTGACATCTTCGAACGCATGGGGAATCAAGCCCCAGAAAGCTACGGCCAGCAGCGCGCCGATCGCAAAACTGATCCCGTGCGGCAAAACTGCTTCCCTCTGATGATCCGGCATTAATAGAAAAACTGCGGCAGCCATAACGCTTAAAAGACCGCCTACGGCAGTAAAAATAACAATAAGTACCAATAAACCCACTACTTCAGTCTCTCCAGATTAATGTCGTCATGCGCCCTGTCTCTTTATCCCGGCGATAAGAATAAAAACGTTCATGATCCGTGACGGTGCACAAATTACCGCCATAGATTCTGTCTATGCCAAGAGCAGCCAAATCTACTCGAGCCAGTTGATAAATATCGGCCAGCCATTTGCCATTGCCGCGCGCTTTGAAAGCCGCCGCAAACCCTGCTGATTTTCCAATGAAAGCCTCACGCACTTCAGCGCCGACCTCAAAACACGCGGGTCCGATCGCAGGCCCCAGCCAGACCAGCAGATCCTGATTGCCCATCGCCGTGACCGTATTGCTTATCACACCGGACAACAAGCCGCGCCAGCCGGCATGAATAGCCGCTATCCGGGAGCCTTCGGCATTGCAGACCAGCAGCGGCAAACAATCGGCCGTCAGCACTGCGCAGACAACCCCGGCCTCATCGGTATAGCTGGCATCGGCCTGGACCAGTGATTGTGTTTTTCCTGCATCGACGGCTTTGTTGCTATGGATTTGCTCCAGCCAGACAGGCTCGGCGGGCAGCCCCAGCATCGTTTTGATGATCTGCCGATTCTGCCTGACCGTTTCGGCATCATCGCCGACATGCGTGGCCGGGTTTAAGCTGGCGAACGCGCCTTTACTGACGCCGCCAGAGCGCAATGTCGTCGCGGCATGTATGTGGCCGGGCGCGGGCCAATCCGGCTCAAGCCAGTGTTTATTGCTGTTCATTTTCAGCTAATGCTTCAAGCAGATTGACCATGTCTTCAGGCAAGGGTTGTTCCCATTCCAGGTATTCATCGGTGACCGGATGCCGTAGTCCCAGTTTTGCCGCATGCAGCGCCTGCCGTTTGAAGTTGCGCAATGCCTGCTCCAGATGCTCGCTGCAATGAGGCGGCATCTGGAAGCGCCCGCCGTACACTTGGTCGCCAACCAGAGGATAGCGGATATGCGCCATGTGCACGCGGATCTGGTGCGTACGGCCGGTTTCTAGCTTGACCCGAATCAATGTGTGGCCGGCAAAGCGCTGGATGACGCGGTAATGCGTCACGGCAAACTTGCCGGAGTTTTTGACCGCATAGCGTTTACGGTCGGTAGGATGCCTGCCGATCGGCTCATCAACAGTGCCGCCGGCAGTCATGCGGCCGCGCGCGATGGACAGATATTCGCGGGTAATCTCGCGGTCCTGCAACTGCTGAGTCAGACTATTATGCGCCTGCAGCGTCTTGGCGATCATCAGCAGTCCGCTGGTATCCTTGTCGATGCGGTGGATGATGCCGGCCCGCGGCAAGGTCTCCAGGTCCGGCGCATGATGCAGTAAAGCATTCAGCAAGGTACCGCTCCAGTTTCCGACAGCCGGATGCACGACCAGTCCGGCCGGCT
>CAYPJI010000292.1:0-2770 GCA_964411045.1 uncultured Methylobacter sp.
GCATTTCGGCTCCCATCCCAGACAAAGCAGCATGCGTCTGGCCGCCCCGCACATACTGCAATTGACTTACGTGCGCGCCATGACCGGCTGGCTCTTGTTCAAGCAAACGTTGGCCGACGATGCTCTGATTGTCGGTTTAGGCGGGGGGTCACTTACCAAGCATTTATTGCACTATTTTCCCGAATGCAAATTGAAAGCGGTGGAATACAGGAAAAGCGTGGTCAAAATCGCGCGCAGCCATTTTGGCCTGCCGCTGGACCCGCGCCTGAAAATTATTATCGATGACGGCGGACGCTACGTTTGCAAGCGGACCGAGACCGAACGGGAACATTACAGCCTGCTTTTTGTCGATGCTTTCGATCATGAAGGCATGGCCGAATCCATCTGTAATGAAGCTTTTTTCGAAGCCTGCAAGCGGCTGCTGAAAAAAGACGGCATGCTGGTCATTAATCTTTGGGGCACCGAAAATTCCCAGTTCAGGCAAATTTCCCAATGGCTGGGCCGCATTTTTCAGTGGAAACTTTTATTTCTGCCGGTACGCTGCAAAGGCAATATTATCGTCTTCGCCTTTAATGATCATTCCGCCTTTTATTCCATGAGAGATCTAAGAACAAGAGCAAGAGCTCTTGAAGAGCACTATCAAATTGAATTTCCGGTCTTCCTGAGAGATTTGAATACGCACAACCCCCACACGCTGACTAATCTGATAAAACCATGACGTCTTTCGCTTTGCCTTCCGTACCCAACCTTTTCAGCTATCGCAAATACTGGGCGCAACGTTTCGGCGTAGCACCGGAATTACCGATGAGCCGGGAGGAAATGGATAACCTGGGCTGGGACTCGTGCGATGTCATCCTCGTGACCGGCGATGCCTATATCGACCACCCCAGCTTCGGCATGGCATTGATCGGCCGGCTGCTGGAAGCGCAGGGATTCCGGGTCGGCATCATCTCGCAGCCGGACTGGACCAGCGCCCGCGATTTCCAGAAGCTCGGCCGCCCTAACCTGTTCTTCGGCGTGACCGGCGGCAACATGGATTCGATGGTCAACCGCTACACGTCGGACAAGAAAATCCGCTCGAACGACGCCTATACGCCGGACGGCGCGGCCGGCAAACGCCCCGATCGCGCCGTCAACGTCTACTCGCACCGCTGCCGCGAGGCCTACAAGGATGTCCCGATCATCATCGGCGGCATCGAGGCCAGCCTGCGGCGCATCGCGCATTATGACTACTGGTCCGACAAGGTCCGCAAATCAGTCCTGCTCGATTCCAAAGCCGACCTGCTCGTGTACGGCAACGGCGAACGGCAAATCGTCGAGATCGCGCACCGGCTGGCGAACGGCGAAGCCATCTCCGACCTGAAAGGCGTCCGCGGCACCGCGCATTTCGTCAAGCAAATTCCCGAAGGCTGGATCGTCAAGGATTCCACGCATCTTGACATACCCGGCCCCGTAGCGCCGCCGCAAAATCCCTATCAGGAGCAACCTGCCTGCGACATCAAAAACACGGCCGATCCAGGCGATGAGAAAGTCATCCAGTTCGACAAGCACCTGATCAGAAACCGGCGCGCGCAGACCGTGATCCGCCTGCCTGATTATGAAGACCTCAAGGACGACCCGATCCTATACGCCCATGCCTCGCGCGTCATGCACGGCGAGACCAATCCCGGCAATGCCCGGCCTCTGGTGCAGAAGCACGGTTCGCGACTGCTCTGGGTCAATCCGCCGCCGATCCCGCTGACCACGAAGGAAATGGACGGCGTCTTCGACCTGCCCTATTCACGTCTGCCGCACAAAACCTACGGCAACGCCAACGTGCCCGCTTTCGAGATGATCCAGCATTCGGTCAACATCATGCGCGGCTGTTTCGGCGGCTGTTCTTTCTGTTCCATTACCGAGCATGAAGGCCGCATCATCCAAAGCCGCTCGGAAGATTCGATCATCCGCGAAATCGAAGCAATACGCGACATTTCGCCCAACTTCACCGGCCATATCTCCGACCTGGGCGGGCCGACCGCCAATATGTACCGGCTGGCCTGCAAGGACGAGAAAATTGAAGCGGCCTGCCGCAAGCCGTCCTGCGTCTATCCGAGCATTTGCCCCAACCTGAACACGGACCATACGCCGCTGATCAAGCTGTACCGGCGTGCGCGCGCCCTGCCCGGCATCAAGAAAATCTTTATCGCCTCCGGCCTGCGCTACGATCTGGCCGTGGAATCGCCCGAATACGTCAGGGAACTGGTCAAACACCATGTCGGCGGTTATCTGAAAATCGCCCCGGAACATACCGAGAAAGGCCCGCTGTCGAAAATGATGAAGCCGGGCATGGGCACATACGACCGCTTTAAAGCCATGTTCGATAAATTTTCGAAGGAAGCCGGCAAGGAACAGTACCTAATCCCTTACTTCATCGCCGCGCATCCCGGCACGACCGATCAGGACATGCTGAATCTGGCCTTATGGCTGAAGCGCAACGGCTTCAGAGCCGACCAGGTGCAGGCCTTTCTGCCCTCGCCCATGTCCATCGCCACGGCCATGTACCACTCGGGCAAGGACACCTTGCATAAAGTCAGCCGCACGGTCGCCGACATTCCGATCCCCAAAAGCGTCAAGCAGCGCCGCCTGCACAAAGCCTTCCTGCGCTATCACGACCCGAAAAACTGGCCGCTGCTGCGCGAAGCTTTGAGAGACATGGGCCGCAATGATCTGATCGGCAACGGCAAGCATCATCTGGTGCCTTCATTCCAGCCCAAAGGCACCGTCGAGCCTG
>CAYPJI010000293.1:0-756 GCA_964411045.1 uncultured Methylobacter sp.
GGACTTATAAAACGCTCTGGCGCACGGTCGGCCAGCTAATGGATCGTTTTCAGGCCGACGAATGGCTGAACTTCTTCAGGCATTCAGGCTATGTTTCTGACTAAAAATAAATGCTCTAGCGGTTGGCAATGGGTCAAAAATTTGATTCTTAGGTAGAATATTTTGTATGACCTGTTATCGAGAAATTACCTGTCCCGATTGCGGCAGCAGCAACATTATGAAGTGCGGCGGGTACGCAACGTTATCGCTGCCGAAATGCGGATTGCGGGACTAAAACGTTCATATTGGCTTACCGCTATAAGGCTTGTGAGTCCGGTATCAGAGAGCAAGTGGTGGAGATGGCTATCAATGGCAGCGGTATCCGCGATACCGTACGGGTTCTCAAGATCAACAAGAACACCGTGATTAGCACGTTAAAAAAAGTCGAGCCGCATCATCCAGATCAATCCGAACTTTCAGGCCTTGAACTCAGAAGCCAATTTTGCGGTGAGATTGGAATTGGCTTCTGACGAAGCTGAAATGGATGACCAGTGGACTTATATCGGCAACCAGTCCAGCCCACGTCGGCTTTGGTATGCCGTTGATCATGCGGCCAGTACCATGCTGGCTTATGTGTTTGGCAAGCGCAAGGATGAAGTGTTCGAGCGGCTGAAAGCCTTGCTGGAGACTTTTGGTATTAGCCATTATGACACGGATGATTGAGGGCTTGTGAGCGTCACCTTGAAACCGATAAGCATGAGGTGGGTAAGCGAGACA
>CAYPJI010000293.1:766-2766 GCA_964411045.1 uncultured Methylobacter sp.
CCCAAAAGAGTGAACGTAAAAATTTGAATTTCAGAACGTGGATTAAGCGGCTCGCACGAAAAAAACCATCTGCTTTTCGAAATTGGAAATCCTGCATGATACGGTTATCGGATTGCTGATTAACAAGATCGAGTTTGGCGTGGATATTCATGCCGAATTACAGATTTAACCCATCACTCTATTTATAAATTAAAAAAGGGGCATTACGCCCCTTTAGTATAACGGAAAACTAATTTCCTTATGCAACAGATTGTACTGAATTAGCTTTACGGCGTGAAAAACCGGCTAATCCCATCAAAGCGGAACCGAATAACCAGATAGCAGCGGGAACAGGGACAGAACTAACATTTAATAAATAACCATTTCCTATAGCACCTGATCCAAAAACTTTAAGTGTATAAGTATTTGAAGCTAATAAAAGCGATCCTAAAGTCCAAGTTCCGTTCGGAAGATCAGCATTTGTTTCAGCAACTAGAGAATTATCAAATGAATTAAACAATTTAATAGAAGTAAGGGTCACATTAGCGTTTACATTTTCAACAGCTACGCTTTTTATCCCTCCATCTGGATTTGAGGTAAGCGCCCAACTATCGACAAAATTTACACCAGCTTGTGTTATTGTTGAGGTTCCTAACACTACATTAGTGTCATTATACGTCACAATCTGATCAGTTACGCCATTAGAAGCCCCAGCTTCCATATGTAAAATTGCGGCATTTGAGAGTTGGGCAAAGGAAATCAGCCCCAGAAATAATAAAGATTTTTTCATAAAAAACAACCTGATACAAATTATAAATTATCATAATTTGCAACCCGACTATCTTGACAAATCACTTGCCAAGACTCGTGGTTTTCCGCCCCTGCCTCACGACAGGTTAGGCCTTAATCATCCATGAACCGTGCCCCCCACCTCGGTTGATCACGTACTAAACAACTATCATCCCAATCCGTTGATAATTTCCAGCGATCAATTGCAATACACCAGAAAATAAATATAATAAAAACAACTAACTATATAATTTAGAACAAAAAATTACTATGAACTTTAAAAAAGCATTTTTGACGTTACATAAGGATAAAATTTTATACCGTCCGATGCGACAAATAACACAATTAGGATTATTTTTATGGTCTTTATTCTATAAGAAACTTTGTATTTGTTCTATGTAATTTTTCACATTTGTACTGTGAAATTTTTCACACCATCCAAATAGTACATTTCAATATAGAGCTAATAAGCTTTCGCTCCCAGAAAACCTTTGAAAATTGTCAACATTATAATCTTAATGTCTAACCATAAAGACCAGTTTCTTATATAGGCTAGGTCATATTGTATTCTTTTTTCCATTTTATCCAAAGTATCCGTTTCTCCCCTATATCCGTTTATCTGCGCGTATCCGGTTATTCCCGGTTTTACTATATGCCTGAGCATGTAGCCTTTTATTTGACCGCGATACCATTCATTATGCGCTACGGCATGGGGCCTGGGGCCGACAATTGACATTTTCCCCTGTAAGACATTGATAAACTGGGGTAATTCATCGAGTGATGTGCGTCTTAAAAAAGCTCCCAGTCTTGTTACTCTAGGATCATTCTTTTGCGCTTGTTTAATATTATTGTCATCTTCGCTCACAGTCATCGTTCTGAACTTCCAAACGACTATTTCCTCGCCTCCAATGCCGTATCGACGCTGTTTAAATATCACTGCTCCAGGCGAGCTTATGCTGACACTAGCGCTAATGATTAGTAACGGAACTGCAATTAATATTAGAATAATCAGGCTTACCACTATGTCAAAGGCTCTTTTTATAACGCCATCAACCCCGTAAAAGGGGGTGTCACGAATACTTATGACAGGTATACCCTTTATATGATGCAGACTGGATCTTAACAGATCAAACACAAATAAATCAGGGACATAGTAAACCGAAACAGTTGAATCTGATAATTGCTCTATCAATTCTTTAATTTTCAGCTCTGTCCGCAGGGGAAGTGTAATG
>CAYPJI010000294.1:0-2748 GCA_964411045.1 uncultured Methylobacter sp.
ACCATGGCCTTGTATATAGTTGAAGCTGACTGTATTTCCTGCGGCGACTGCGAGCCGGTCTGCCCGACCACTTCCATCAGCGAAGGCGCCGTTGTTTTCAAAATAGACGCCCGAACCTGCACCGAATGCGTAGGCGATTTTGACAAACCCCAATGCGTCAAAGTCTGCCCGATAGACAACTGCATTTTGCCGCTTACGGCATAAGACCATGTGCCGGAACGCGATTTCACGGGACTGGCTTTGCGTATCGGGCTGGCGGCACGCGCCACGCCCGCTACCGACCGCATCCGATTCGATTAGGAGAGCTACAGAATGATAACGATGGAACAAACCCGGGAAATTGCCGGGAAAATCGCCCAACTGGGAATCAATGAAAGCGTACTTGCCACACTCCGGCAAATCTATCCAGGCATTCATTTCACCTACTGCATGGACGACGACATTCCCAATAACGAGCCGGTGCTGACGCACGACGATTTCAATCTGTACCTGGTCGACGGGCGTGAGCACTGCCTGTGCCTGACCAGCAACCCTGAAGTTGCGACCGGCATCGTTGTCGCCGAAATCATCCCCGATTAGCTCATGTCCGCTACAGAAAGCCCAGTTACGCTACCCATCGCCGACTGCAGCCTGTGCCCCTTCCGCGGCAAGACGCTGCTGACGGGCCGCTGCATGCCCGGCGATACCTGCGTGCTGGCCGAAAGCGGCCGGCAGATCGACCGGTTTTTCCGCGTCAATCCGGCTTACGCCGAACATTACCTGCACGACCGGTTCTGGGAGCGGCGCGCCATTGCCGTGCGTTATGCGCCGCAGAAATCATTGACCGAACTCATCCATGACGAGGACGAAGTCGTCAGGCGCGCGGTGGCGTACCGTCTGCCTGTCACGCAACTGCACCCGCTGATCGACGATCCGGACCGCGAAGTCAGAATGACCGTCGCCGACCGCATCGCGCCCGCGGATCTGGAAAAAATGGCCAACGACCCGGACTACATCGTCCGGCTGACCATCGCCAAGCGATTGCCGCAGGGCCGTCTGTTCCGGTTCATCCGCGATGAGGACCTGCAGGTGCGCAAGCTCGTCGCCGAGCGTCTGCCCGAGGTCAGCCTGGGCCTCATGGCTAACGATGAAGCCCCCGAAGTCAGGCGCATCGTCGCCGAGCGCATGAGCCCCGCCGATGCCGTCCTCCTGCTCGACGACTCCGACTGGGTCGTACGCTATACGGCCGCCCAGCGCGTGCCCCCGGAAGCCTTGTCAAGTCTGCTGGACGATCCGGAACCGGATGTCCGCGAGGCCGCACAGAAACGATTAAATCATGACGCCCAGGCAGCGCATGGGAATGACAAACCGGAAATTTAAGCATGTCCGTATCCCCATTACATCCTGACAAACCACAACTGGACGGGCATCAGCTTGCAGAAATCTGTAAAACCGCCCTGCCCGACGATGAATTTCTGCTGGCTAGAATCCAGGCGCTGGTCCCCGACTATCCTGTCCGCTTGGCCGCGATCGGCGGCGAATGGTACCGCATAGGCGGCATCGTCGACAGGAATGGCAGACGCATCGCCGCCAACCTGATCGAGTGGGCCGAGCGCACCTTCATCGAATGCGGCCGCGACCTGCAAACCTTGATCGAGCATACACTGGAACAGAACCTGATCGCTACCCGGCAAATCGGCAATACGCTGTACGTCGCCGTCCAGGCCGGCCGCAGGGCCGAGGATTTCATTCAGCTGGAAATCGACAAAACGCACGAGGTTTCCGACCGACTGGTAGTCAGCCCACACAAGCCGCCGGAAGATCTGGAAGAATTTATTGATCCTTTGGAGCCTGAATGGCTGCAATCATTCAGCATAGGGACGGCCCGTTACACTTATCGACGTAAAACTGACGTGCCGGTTTTCATGGATGAAATCAATAAATACCACAACGACGAACACCCGGCCCGACGTTTCCTGCACGACTGGAACCGCAGCAGCGCCGGCCAGAAAGCCGTGTTCTGCGAAGACTGGTTCATTCGCCCCCATCAGACGATCGGCCGCTTCGGCGAACAAATCATCAGCGTTGAAATCATCAACGCTCAGAAAAAGGACCTCCCCCGACTGGACGCTATCGCCGGCAAGAAAGGCAAAGCCCTCAACACTGCGCTGGCGCGCTTCGACCGGCAGGCCGGCTATCCGTTCGCCTGGTTCTTCCACATGCTGAAAGGCCAACTGGTTTCCCCGCAGACGGGCATCGCCGTCTTCCGGGACATCAGCGGCGATTTCGCGTATCTGCCGACGCGCGATGCCGCCGTGCTTCAAGACTGGATAGAAATGCCTTACAGCGTCTACTCAGGACCGGCTGCGTACGATTTTTAACACCGAGTGCCCGCACTCACCATCATCATCTTCAATAGATTAGGAGAAAAACACAATGGCAATTGCAGACATCAAGGCATTTTCAGAAAAAGCGAAAGCCGACCCTGAATTAAAGGAGAAGCTACTTGCCTGCATGAAAATTAAAGAAATTCTCGGGCTGGCCAAAGAATACGGCTTCGAACTGGACGAAGTGGAACTGTACCCGCCCAATGAACCGCAATTCTCGGAAGAGCAGCTTTCCGAAAGAATGGGCAAGGCATTGCTCAGAGTATAAGAGGCGCCGTAGAGGCGGCCAGCCTCTGCCTTCTATAAATCCACACAGCTTATGCTGGGTTTAACAACCCAGCCCACCGCCGTTAAAAGCAGCGGCGTCCAAGCTTATCAACTA
>CAYPJI010000295.1:0-2735 GCA_964411045.1 uncultured Methylobacter sp.
ATGCTGGGCTCCAGGCTCAATACCATTCATAACCTGTACTATTACCTGAATCTGATGCAAGGGTTGCGCGATGCGATTGAAAAGCAAGCGCTGGATGTTTTTGTCAAGCAGTTTTACCAACAACGAGGAAAAGCCGTGCCGACTGTGGCATAATGGCTGAATTTTAATTACATAATAACAACCGAGGATAACAATGAGTTTCTTTATTTCCGACGCCTTAGCGGAAGCCGCGGCTCCCGCCGCCCAACAACCCGGCATGGAAGGCATGATTTTTCCACTGGCCATCCTGCTGTTTTTCTATTTTCTGTTTCTGCGCCCGCAAGCCAAGAAAGCCAAAGAACAAAAGCAGATGCTGGCATCCCTGAATAAAGGCGTCGAAGTCGTGACTACAGGCGGCATTCTGGGCAAGGTCGTCGAGCTGGATGAGAATTTCGTCAAGCTTGAAATCAGCGATAATACTTTCATTCAAGTCCAGCGCCATGCTATTGCCAGCCTGATGCCGAAAGGAACTTATAAAGCGGTAACTAAAAAGGTTAATAAAGCTTAATTATTGCCCCTGTGTCAGAGCTTGTCGGCAAGAAGCTGAGTCAGCTAAGACGCGGTTTAATCGTTGGAATAAAATAATGAATAACCGTTTCCCTCTTTGGAAAAATCTACTAATCCTGATTATCTTCATTATCGGGCTTATTTATACATTGCCGAATCTATACGGCGAAGATCCCTCTGTTCAGGTGACATCTACACGAGACGTCAAGCTGGATCAGCAACAGGCTGGCCAGATCGAGGCAGCTGTCAAAGCCGTCGGACTTGCTCCAAAAACGATTGAGTACAAGGATGGCAGTTTTCTGATTCGCTTTAACAATACCGATGATCAGCTCAAGGCTGCCGATTTGCTCAGAGAGCAAATGGGCAGCAATTATACGGTGGCGCTAAACTTGGCGCCTAGGACGCCGGAATGGCTGCAATCCTTGGGTGGCAAGGCCATGTATCTGGGCCTGGACTTGCGCGGCGGGGTGCATTTTTTGCTCGAAGTGGATATGGATGCGGCCGTCAAGCAGGCCGAGGAGCGCTATACTGAAGATGTCCGTTTGGCGTTAAGAGGTGCAAAGATTCATTATCAGTCAGTTTCCAAAGACAGTGGCTACATTAAGGTCAAGCTTAAATCGGCCGATGAAAAACCTGCCGTATTGGCTCTTCTGAAGAAGGATTTCCGTGCGTTGGATTTGACCGAGCCCGATGCTCAGGGTGAAATTTGGCTGAAGCTCTCTCAAGTCGAAATCCGCGAGATTAAAAAATTCGCCGTAAGCCAAAACATGACTACATTGCGCAATCGAGTCAACGAGCTTGGCGTGGCGGAGCCCGTCATACAGCAGCAGGGCGAAAATCGTATTGTCGTGCAGTTGCCTGGTGTGCAGGACACGGCGCGCGCCAAGGAAATTCTGGGTACTACAGCGACGCTGGAATACCGGCTTGTTGATGCCGAACATGACGTGCAAAAGGCTGTGCGAGGCCAAGTGCCTGTAAGCAGTCGTTTATATTACGACAAGAACGGCGCGCCTATTTTGTTGGATCGGCGCATTATTGTGACCGGAGATCAGATTGTCGATGCCCAATCGGGTATGGATCAGGATGGCCGGCCCATGGTGTCCATTACGCTGAACGGCGTCGGTGCCACGAAGATGGGCAAGGTCACGCAAGCCAATATCGGCAGACCTATGGCTGTGGTATTCATTGAATATAAAGTCAATACCAAAACGGTCAACGGTGAAAAAGTCCATCACAAAGAGAAAGTTGAACAAGTCATCAGTGTTGCGACGATTCGCGATGCCTTCAGCAAACGCTTTCAGACTACCGGACTCGACAGTCCACAGGAAGCGCGCAATCTGGCGCTTCTGTTAAGAGCGGGTGCATTGGCGGCGCCGGTTGACATCGTGGAAGAACGTACCGTCGGCCCAAGCTTGGGTCAAGAAAATATCGGTAAAGGCATCAATTCCAATGTCTATGGCTTCATGGCGGTGGCGTTTTTCATGATCGTCTATTACCGCGTGTTCGGTCTTTTTTCCATCGCCGCGTTGGGTGTGAACGTGTTGCTGTTGGTTGCGGTGCTGTCCCTGCTGCAAGCCACATTGACGCTGCCGGGCATGGCCGGCATTGCGCTGACCGTGGGTATGGCCATCGACGCCAACGTGCTGATCAACGAGCGAATACGCGAGGAGCTCAGGCTCGGCATGACGCCTGGAGCCGCGATTTATGCCGGTTATGAGCGGGCTTTTGCGACTATTTTTGATTCCAACATCACGACCTTGATTGCCGGCATCGCGTTATTCACGCTGGGGTCTGGCCCCATTCGCGGTTTTGCGCTAGTGCTGTGTATTGGGATTTTAACTTCCATGTTCAGTGCGGTTGTTGTATCAAGAGCGTTGGTCAATTTCGTCTATGGTCGGCAGCATAAGTTGGATAAATTGGCTATCTGAAGATAGTATTTGAGGATTCAATGGAACTTTTTAAAATTAAACACGATATTCCGTTTATGCGTTATGGTCGGATTACCACGACCATTTCGTTAGTTACTTTTATTTTGGCGATACTGGCCTTAGGCTTTAAGGGACTTAATTTTGGCTTGGACTTTACCGGCGGTCTGCAAATCGAAGTCGGCTACAATCAGCCGGCCAACGTCGAAGCGATTCGAAAAGTATTGGAAGATCAAAAAATACCCGATTTTTCGGTGCAGAATT
>CAYPJI010000296.1:0-1028 GCA_964411045.1 uncultured Methylobacter sp.
CTGACGCACTCGGTTCAGCAAATGCAGGGGCAGACCGAGCGCATGCAGCATCTGGTCGATGACCTGTTGCTGCTGACGCGGCTGGAAACGCAACAGAAGAAAGTGCAGTGTGTCGACATTCCGACTTTATTAAACCAGATCTGCAAGGAAAGCGACGCCCTGGAAACAGCGGCCGGGCGCATCGAATTATCGCTCGAAACCGATGCGCATATCGTCGGCGAGGAACAGGAACTGCGCAGCGCTTTCACCAATCTGCTGGGCAACGCCTTGAAATATTCACCCGATGATTCGAAAGTGAAAATACGCTGGCATCGATCCGAAGACGCCCTCATGCTGGATGTCGAAGACCAGGGCGAAGGCATCGCCGCGGCCGAAATCCCGCGCATTACCGAGCGCTTTTACCGGGTTGAAGTCAAGCGCAGCAAGAAAGTCAACGGCACCGGACTGGGTCTGGCTATCGTCAAGCATGTACTGATGCGTCATGACGCCAAGCTGGACATCGTCAGCGAACTGGGCAAGGGCAGCCGTTTCAGCTGCTGTTTTTCTGCGGCACGGCTTTGCAGTTGATGCTTTCATTTACTTCTTAGCGATCTCAGATCCTTCAATACCTCAAAGCTTTGCCGGCTGCATTGCAATTCGGCAGGCAGCAATTATAAATTCGCTTATAATTGAGGCAGGCCAAAAATAAACAAGCGGAGCTGGTCGCCATTTTGCCCGCGGTTCTTAACTGTTCCTGTTTTCAGCTCAGGCGTAATATTTAATCTTGCTGAGTTTGCGGCAGATTATATACGCGTTTTTTTTGCTGGCCGAAGCAAGGCTTTACGACAAAATAATAAAAAATGTAGCGTATCGTTTGCCGGATGATCAGTCGGCATCCGGTATTCAGCTATTGATTCAAGCAGTGGAGGAAAAAATGAGCGCGTTGATTAAGAAGTTATTGAACTATCTTTTAATCGGAATTTTGGCAGTTATTCCTATTGTTATAATCTTACAAATCATCATCTTTGTAAAAGACCGGGTTGCCGATC
>CAYPJI010000296.1:1041-2729 GCA_964411045.1 uncultured Methylobacter sp.
GGTTTACGGTTATTCGGTCAGCTATGTTTATACGTCGCTGATTTTTGCCGTCAGCTTCATTATCCTCGTTTCCATCGGCCGTCAGATAGCCAAACAGGGGCGTCCCTGGTTTATTGCCGCTTTTGAGCATGTTATCGACAGAATTCCTTTTTTGAACACCGTTTACAGGGTTATTAAGAAAGTCATAAATATGTTCTCCTCCCATGACAAGAGCATCGCCAAAGAAGTCGTCTATGTGGAATACCCGAAAGACGGGGTTTGGGTGCCTGCTTATGTCACGAACCGGTTCAACGAAAAGTACGTGCTTTTCGTGCCTACCTCGCCGAATCCGACATCGGGATTTACCGTCATTGTCGATAAGTCAAAAATCGTCAGATCCAACATGAACATTGAAGAAGCCACCAGTTTTATCGTCAGCGTTGGCGTCGATTTCAATAAAGGTACGGAAGTGAGTCAATTACCCTAATGAAAATCATCGAAGAATGGCTAAACCAGGCCAGCAGTCTGGTGTGGGGACCAGTAATGCTGGCGTTGTTGCTGGGCGTCGGCGTTTACCTGTCGATAGGATTGAAAGCCTTGCCGTGGCGCAAGACGCCGCACGCCTTTTTGCTGCTTTGGCGCGGGCGCAGGTCCGGGCCGGGCGAGGAAGGCGATATTACCGCATTTGCCGCCCTGATGACGGCTTTATCGGCCACCATCGGCACAGGCAATATAGCCGGCGTCGCGACGGCCATTTTTCTGGGTGGACCAGGCGCCGTGTTCTGGATGTGGATGACGGCATTATTCGGTATGGCCACCAAATATGCTGAGGCCGTGTTGGCGGTTCAATACCGCGAAGTCGACGAACTGGGCAAATACGTCGGAGGTCCTATGTATTACATCAAGAACGGTCTGGGCGTGAAATGGCGGTGGCTGGCTGCCGCATTCGCCCTTTTCGGCACGCTGGCCTCGTTCGGTATCGGTAACATGGTGCAGGCTCATTCGGTTGCCGATGCGGTCGAGTCCATGTTTCATGTGCCGGACTGGATCAGCGGCGCGGTCATGGCTGTATTTACCGCATTTGTCATTTTGGGCGGCATCAACCGCATAGCCGACGTCGCGGCAAAGCTGGTGCCGTTTATGGCCATATCCTACGTTGCCGGCGCATCGATCATCATTATTGCCGGCATAGAAAAAGTGCCGACTGCGCTAAGTCTGATCATTGACAGCGCTTTTAACGGTACGGCGGCGACAGGCGGCTTTGCCGGAGCGGCGGTTTGGGCGGCGATCCGGTACGGCGTGGCGCGCGGGGCTTTCTCGAATGAAGCGGGGCTGGGCAGCGCGCCGATTGCGCAGGCGGCGGCAAAAACCTCGAATCCCGTTCAGCAGGGCATGATTTCCATGCTGGGCACTTTTATCGACACGCTGGTGGTCTGCACGATGACCGCATTGGTCATCGTCATGACCGACGCGTGGAACAGCGGCGAAAATGGCGCGGCGCTTTCAACGCTGGCGTTCAATACCGGGTTGCCCGGTTGGGGCGGTTATATCGTAGTGTTCGGTCTGGTCGTATTTGCGTACACGACGATTCTGGGCTGGAGTTACTATGGCGAGCGTTGTGCCGAGTTTCTGTTCGGGGTCAGGGTTATCTTGCCTTATCGTCTTTTATGGATAGGCGTTATCCCATTGGGTGCGATGGGCAAACTGAC
>CAYPJI010000297.1:0-2722 GCA_964411045.1 uncultured Methylobacter sp.
GCCAGCTGAAACATTGTCCATCTGAGCATCAGTCAAAGCCACTGGTTCCGCAGAAGCCAAACCTGTTGCAGTTAAAAGAACGCCCGCTGCCAATGTTTTCATCAATTTGTTTTTCATAATTAATTGTCTCTATTTTTAGTATTATTAACATAACCCATCCTGAACCTATCAGAATGAGAAATTATTTACCGTAGCGTTTCCTCAAACTCCCTAAAGCACTCGGTAAATTCCTTCTGCGATCGCCGCCACCGAAGTATCCATTGGATGCCTAAGGCGCCGCCGACCGTTCAGGTGTCTCTTTTGGAAATGCGGCCATATTTTCCTGTCATGGCGCTTCCCTATATCCTTATATCCGGGCTAATCCTCGCCCTCTCGTACAAAAACTTAAGATTTTCTTAAATCATTGCTCATACTGTAACCTAACTATATGACGATCTTATGACAGGCTTCCCTCAGTCTATGACGAAAAAAAATGCTTGTTAAGTTGGGCCCATTTTCATCTCAACTGATAAAGGGCAGTGCATCCCATCTGGCCAATGCCCCAGCATGCATCTGATAGCTCTATCTATAACAGAGGATTTATCATGCCGGCTTAACTAGCCGGGCAAATCTGGTGCTTTAGTCTAATAAAGCCATAAGGCCAAACAAGGGACGCACTGATCCAGTGCTTCTTGAAATAAAAAACCCAGAAATGGGACATGTAACTTCATAGTTCCGCGCCCAGCCGGGCGCTTAGGTTTTATCTTAGTGAGCTATCGCTATTGAATGAAACGATGTGTTTAGATGAACGTATCGCATATTCTCATAAAGCAGCTTGGGTTCATTCTGCTTGGCAATAGCTTCGGTCAGGTACGATGCCCTGGAATGTACTTATTGGCGGGAGCTTGTGGCTGCTTCATCAGCTTCTTTTAGACTATATAGTGGTGCTCGAACAACTCTGCGCTATAAGCGCTATCGGGCTGCGCTTAGCGTCGTGTCTACCGTTATCCGGCTTAATTGGAGGCCGGATTATAAACTGCCATTGTTCGGATTTCCCGATAATCAACACGCAAAAATCGACCCTGCCGATAACATAGACTGCCTTTTCCTAATCCTTAAGTTCCAGTCCTCAGCACCAGTATCTTCCCGATTGATTGAAGGCCTACCACCTCCTCAAGCATCAGTCCGGCCTGGCCGAAAAGGTTTTGCCATTCAGCAAGCGTTCTTTCCCTGCCTCGGGTATTCACGAACATCTGCATATCGAAAGCGGCACTGGAAAAATCGGCTTTCAATTCCGAAACAATCAATTCCATGAGCGCAATCCGGGCGCCGGTGTTCCCAATTGCAATGGCTAGATTGCGCAAAACCTTGACGCAGTTTTCATCATCCATGCCATGTAAAACAGCGCTCGCCAAGTAGATGTCTTTATCGCTTGTCGCCTCCGGAATCGATTCGAACAGATCGCCGGACTGAAAGCTCAGCCTGGCGAGCAGAGCCGGAGCCTCGCGCCCTAGCCAATAATGTTCCGCTTCACGGACAATTTGGGCGCGATCCACCACCAGGGCTCTCAGGTGCGGATGCCGTTTCAGGATAGCCAGGGATTTACTGCCTTTCGACCCGCCAATATCAATGATGCGCTCGAAGCGTCCCCAATCGAAGTCCAGCGCGAAGCAGTCGCCGGACAGCGCTTCCACGCTGTCCATCGCCAGCGAGAACAGGCGATCGAATTCGGGATGGCTATCCATATAACTGTACAGTTCCTGCCCATGCGCGAGCTGGAACGAAACATTTCCGCTCTGCATGCCCTGCTCCAGTTGCTCGTACCACGGCCGGCTCATCTCTTCTGAGTTATGCATCAGAATCATTGCGCGTACGCTTTTCGGATTGCCCTCCTTCAGATAAGCAGAAAGGCTATTGTTGCCGAACACGCGAGGCGACACCTCCTCGAAAACGCCCAGTGCCGCCAACATCCGGAGCAATCGGTAGATGCCATCAGGTTCCGCGGAAACGCGAGCGGCAATCTCGTCTGCGGCGAGCTGCTCGCTGCCCAGCACTGTGGCTATATCGAGCCGTGCGGCGACATAAAGTGCCCGCGACTGCCAGAACGCCGAGCCGATCTGCATGAGGCGGAACGGCGGCGGTGTCATCCTGTTCGGGATATTTTGCAGCCAGCCGGCGAATTTCATCAATTTGGAGAACCGCCGAACGGCTCCGGCATTTTTCTGCAACAGCATAGCCCCTCCGTTACCGGTGCGCGGCCGGCGCAAGGCCCGCCGTAAAGAGTCGGCCGTTGAAGCTGGCCAGATCTTCGATGAAAGCGTCATCCATCGCGTGGCCCATTTGTTCTTCGAAAATGTCTTTCAACAGCATTGGTGTCATGGCCAGGCTGACGAAGGCCATCCTGAGGATATCCGGATCTACCGATGGCGCGATCTGCCCTTGCGCTTTCAAGTCGGCCACTTTCCGCGCGCCCCGCGTGCGCCCGCGTTCCAGCAGCTGTTGAATAAAACGCCGCCCCGGCCCCTGGTTCAATGCCAGCACCTTCAGGATCAGCTTGGGGAATTCCGGCCGTGTGGTCATTGTGTCGTAATAGAGACGAAAGAAGCTCGAAAGACCTTCTGCCGATGACAACATCGGACCGTCCAGCACATCCAGCAGCGGGCCCAGCGTATCCCGGATCATCTCCTCGTACAGACCTTCCTTGCTGCCGAAGTAGTAGCGGATCATGGAAATGTTGGCGTCG
>CAYPJI010000298.1:0-2721 GCA_964411045.1 uncultured Methylobacter sp.
CCATGATCATACTCGCCTTCCCCGATTATCTGAGACAGGCGCAACGGCTTGCCGCCCGCCTGAACGCCGAACTGGCCGAAATCACGATCCATCACTTTCCCGACAGCGAGAGCTTTGTGCAGCTGCCGCCGTCATTGCCGGAACACGTCATCGTCTGCCGCAGCCTCAACCAGCCCAACGACAAACTGATCGAACTGCTGCTCTGTGCCTCTACGGCTCGCGAACTGGGCGCCAAACGCCTGACGCTGGTTGCGCCTTACTTAAGCTATATGCGCCAGGATTTCGCCAATCAACCCGGCGTGGCGGTCAGCCAGCGCATCGTCGGCCAAATGCTGGCCGGCCTGTTTGATGACGTACTGACCGTCGACCCGCACCTGCACCGCATCGCATCACTGGATCAGGCCATTCCGATCAAAAATGCAATCAGCCTGACGGCGGCTGATGAGATCGGCTGCTTTCTGGCAAAACAGCTCGATTACGCCGTACTGCTGGGGCCGGACAGCGAATCGGAACAATGGGTCGCAAGAATTGCGCGGCAAATCGGCTTCGACTATGCGATCGCGCACAAAGAGCGGCTTGGCGACAAACACGTTGAAATGACTTTGCCGGCGAAAAATTACGCCAACAAGCCTGTCGTTATTGTAGACGACATGGCCAGCACCGGCAGAACGCTGACCAAAGCGGCCCGTCTGCTGAAAGCGGCCGGCGCTGGCGATATTTATGTCGCCGTCACGCACCCGCTGTTCTGTGACGACGCCGAAGCCCACATTCTCGAAGCCGGCATCAAAGCCATCTGGAGCACGGACAGCATCGATCATCCTACGTCCTGCATAAACCTCGACGCCCTGCTAGCCGATGCGGTCAAAGCGATTATGTAGGTGCGAATTCATTCGCACTCAAGCCGGACGGAGCATGTTGCCCCGTCCGAAATATTTCACACAGATCAAGAGCAGCCACTTAACCCAGACATCATGGAAACGTTAGGAACGGGGTTGCAAACCCCGTTCCGCTTGGGTCGAATGAATTCGACCCTACCGCAGCCGTCAATTCACCGCACGACATCCGGGTCCTGAATCAGCTCCACGGCATTGCCGTCCGGATCGCGGCAAAACAGGGCCGGGCGGCCCGATCTGCTCAACGTATAGTGAATGCCCTGCTGTTCCAGAATGCGCTTGGCGGCCTGGAAGTCATTGACCAGAAAAGCGGTATGGCGATCCAGACCGCCATGTTGAGGCGCTATCCTGCCCTGGTCGGGATTGGGCAATTCAATCAGATGAAGCTGCTGCGTGCCGAGCTGCAGCCAGGCGCCCGGAAACGGCAGCGGGGGGCGCTCGCAGGTTTTCAGGCCCAGCACGCCACTGTAAAACGCCAGCGCTTTTGCCGTATCGGCAACAAGAATGCTGACGTGGTGAATTTTTAATTGAATAGGTTCAGGCAAGATGATCTTCTCTTCCAGGGTAGTAAGGATGTGCGGATAAAGAGTTACCGGCACTGTTTAAATTATCGGTTCATGGGCCTGCTGACCGGCATGATAGGTCGTATAGACATACACCGGAATATCAAGTTCGCCCAGGCTGTTTTCTATCAGCGGCCACACGTCGTCCCAGTCCAGATCGCCCGTGCCTGTCGCCAGCCGCGGCAAGGCAATCGAGGGTATTTTTTCTTTTGCAATGATTTTCACCAGGGCATCCAGCGCATGCTTCAGATTGCTGAGCGTCGCCTTGCCGAAATGGTGTTCGGGAGAATCCACGCTTTCCAGCGTGATCAAATTGACGATGTGGGCGTTATCGGGCCCGACCCACAGCCACGCTTCGCCGGGCCTGGTATTGTGCTGATGGCACCAGCGCTCGAAATCCCTGCGCATGGCCGGATGCCGGGTATGCAGCGCCAGCGCCAGGCCTTTGTCCATCGGATCATTAAGCCCTACGCCGTGCGCGATGGCGTAGGCCTTGCTCAACAGAATATCACCTTCGACTTGATATATCATAATACCCTCTCACAGTTTTTTATTGTTGCGCAGCTTCAGGAGGCGATGGATGGCAGGCCGTCCTTAAGCCCTAGTGATTGTCGCAGACATGACCTTGTTTGGCATCGCTGTAATCTTTGACCATATTCATTTGCGGCATTGCCTGGGCCATTTCTTCGCCGCATTTTTTCATGACCTGAAAGGCTTTATCGTTCATCATTTCCTTCGCATATGCCATGGCCCGTTCTTGGGCGCCATCGCGATCGCCGCTTTTACACATGGCTGAAATCTCGGCCTGGAAAGCTTGTCCCTGCTCAGCCATTTTTTGCATGGCCGCCGGATCGGCCTGACTGAAACAAGCCTGCATTTTCTGGGCCTGCGCCATCATGTTCTGCATTTGCTCCTGGCTCATGTTAGGGTACTCCGCATGGGCGGCAACAGGCGTCAAGGCCAGCAGTATCAAGCAGTGTAAGACTTTTTTGTTCATGTAATTGTCCTGTCGGTTAAATTCAACAAATTGTGCGGGATTATCATAGCGCTTTCCCGGCCGGCTTGCCTCTATCGGATCAATTTCAGTACGGGATCGAAGTCAAAAATGGATGTCAATAACCGGCATTAGCTTGTTTTTACCGCCCCCTCCTGATAGCTTTTTTCCTCGTTCCCACGCCACGCTCCTGCGTGGGAACCAGGGAGCGGCAGGCGGGGTTGGTAAACCCGACATTTCGGAGTCGCCCATGCCGGGTTTCCGCTAAAGC
>CAYPJI010000299.1:0-2716 GCA_964411045.1 uncultured Methylobacter sp.
GCCATGATTTCGGCCACTTTGGCATAAACCACGGCTTGATCGGCATATAAATGCACGCCGGTCTCGGGATTTTTCACTATCTCATCCTTTAACGCGGTTTCCAGCGCGCCGAGATCCGCCATAGGCTGTTTATTGAGCGTGATGATCCCTTGCGCATCGATGCCCAGCTGCAACGGCTGCTCTTTCACATCCGCCGTGGTTTCGGCGGTTTTCGGCAGCGCCACATGCACGGATTGAGTCAGCAACGGTGCGGTCACCAATAAAATGATCACCAGCACCAGCATCACGTCAACCAGCGGCGTGACGTTGATTTCGCTCATCGCATCTTCGCTGTCCGATTGCGTTTTGAAGGCCATGGTTATGCCCTGCCTTGCCTGTCGGCGCTAAAGACGATGTGCATGAAGCCGGCGACGAAGTTTTCCAGGTCGGCGCGGTGCTGTTTAACGCCGCGCATGAAGAAGTTGTAGGCCAGTACCGCAGGCACGGCGACGGCAATGCCGATGGCGGTGGCGATCAGGGCATCGCCAATGGGGCCGGCGACCACATCCAGGCTGGTCGAGCCGCTTTGGGTAATCTCATGCATAGCGTGCATGATGCCCAGGACCGTGCCGAACAGGCCGACAAAAGGCGCGGTGCTGCCTATGCTGGCGAGCATGGTCAGGCCGGCTTCCATCGCGCGCTGTTCCTGCTGCATGTGAATAAGCAGCGACTGCTCCAGCTGCTCGGTCGGCTCCCCCTGATATTTCAGGTGTTTGCCTGACGCCTGTTGGCTGCCGTCCAGCCAGGTGAAGCCTTTTGTGGCAATGCGGGCTTGCGGCCCTTTGGCCAGCGTTTCAGGCAAGCCCCGGGCGGACGCAAGATTCGGCGCATCCCAAAACGCGTTATTAAAACGGCGGTTGTAATAACCGTTCTTGCCGAATTGCCAGAGCTTGAACAGAATCAGCGTCCAGGTGATCACTGAAAAAGCCAATAATGCATACAAAGTCCCGTCGACAATCAATTGGGGAGCAATATGGTAAGGCATGCCTTCTTTTCTCCTAACGTTCTAAAGTAAAATTAATGGGTACGATCACCGAGCTGGCTACTGCCGTATTGCCCCGTTTAGCGGGATTGAACCGCCATTTCCTGACCGCCTCGACAGCCGACTCATCCAACGCCTCGTAGCCGCTGCTGCTGTGTATGGCGACGGCCTCGCTATAGCCTTCGGCAGACACGCTTACCCGTAGCCGTACTGTACCCTGCCAGCCGCGCCTTTTGGCAATGGCCGGATATTTCGGCGGAGGATTGAAACCGTAGTTGGCGTTAACGCTGGCTTCGATATAAGGCTCTGCATTACTCTGTGTCTTGCTTGCTGGCGCTGTAGCTCTGGGGGCTGCGCTTGAGTTTTGCGGATTCGACGGTTGCGCTGTCGATTCCACAGGTGCAGGCGCAGGCAGCTTTTCTTCAGCAATCGCCTCCGTTTTTGGCGGTTTCGCTTGTTTGGGCTTTTCCGGCGCTTTTTTCTGCAAGGGTTTTTTAACCGGCTTTTTTTTCGGTTCCTGCGCTTTGGGCGGCGCCAGCGGTGCGGTTGAAGCTTGTTGACCCGGAGCGGAAACCAGAGATACTTCCATCATCAAAGGTTTCGCCCGCATGATAGGCTCTGACGGTTGCAGCAGCCAAAGCGCTCCATACAGATGCAGCAACAGCACTAAAATCAGCAATAAGCTAGCGATCGAGCGAGGGTTTTCTTCGCCACTTAAAATGTCAAAATGGGTTCGTTGTTTGTCCAAGATTGGGATTGCCGCCACTGGAAGGCGATTTGTCTGTTTGTTAATGCAGCCTTCGTGGTTATTGAATAAATACATAGGGACTATCGTTTTCATTTATAGTGTCTAAACATCCAAATTCGATTTTGTAAACCTCCTATCTCGCCCTAATGCCGCTAAGGATTTGGCCATAAATAATTTCCCGGCTTGCAGGGGCGAATTTACTTGTGCCCTTTGGGTATTTGCCCCTACAGATGCTCAAGTTATTTCGTGCACATTCCTAAGTTTAAAGATTAACCGTTCACTCTGAGTTTATCGAAGGATGATCGGTTAAGCCGACCATGGTTCGGCAAGCTCACCACGAACGGTTTTACTTAACGACATTGTCTCTAGTACTCTCGGTTATGTAACAATCGATACCCGAACAGCTTCAGCAAAGATAGTACCGATCCGATCGATTTCATCGATCGTCACGATCAAGGGCGGTAAAACTCGGACTACGCTGCCTTGGCGCCCTCCCAATTCCACAATTAGCCCCCGCCTCAAACATTCCTCCTGGATGCGACAAGCCAATTTCCGATTGGGCGGATAGACGCCTAGCGCATCCGGCGAGTCAATCGGATTGACTATCTCGATGCCAATCATCAGCCCGCGCCCTCTCACATCGCCGATTTGCGGTTTATCTTTTTGAATATTTCGAAGAATAACCATCAGCCGTTCGCCCATTTCATGGGCATGGAGATCCAATCTATGCTCTTTTACGTACTGAAGTGTCGCGGTCCCTGCCGCCATGGCGAGCTGATTGCCGCGAAAGGTACCTGCATGCGCGCCGGGTTGCCAGCGATCCAATTCTTTGTGGTATACCACGGCGCTCAACGGCAATCCGCCGCCTATGGCTTTCGAGAGCACCAGAACGTCCGGCTGAATACCAGAATGCTCGAAAGCATACATGCGTCCCGTCCGCCCGATAC
>CAYPJI010000300.1:0-2689 GCA_964411045.1 uncultured Methylobacter sp.
AATCCGGTTGGCGGCAGCGGGAGCGGTGCCTACATCGCGATTCGCGGAGGACTTTAGTCGCGATGTAGGCACCGCTCCCACGAGGGTTCATAAGAAATCGACATCGGGATGTTATTTTGAATCCAATCCTAAGCAGGAATCGGTGCTTTCGGCAGGGTCGAGATACCTCGCTTAAGCGGAAAATCATAGGTGAGACGAAAGGCATCCCCTTCCGGCCTGAAATCGCCGACCATGTTCTGGCTCGCCGTAAAAACGACATCATCTTCAATGTCCAGGTCCCCTTTGACGAAGATCTGCGTGACGAGCGTTTCATAGCCAGGCGCCGACACGATGACATGGATGTGCGCCGGCCTGATAGGCGGCCGTTTGGCGATCTTCAGGAATTCGCCTACCGGGCCATCGTCCGGAATGCGATAGGCGGTCGGCATCAGCGCGATCAGCTCGAAAGTCCCGTTTTTATCCGTTCTGAAACGGCCGCGCAGATGGTAGTCCGGCTGTTGCTCATCCTGGTTTTCATACAGGCCATTGGCCGCGGCTTGCCAGATATCGAGGATCGCCCCTTCGATGGGAGCGTTATTCTCAAATTCGAATACCCGCCCTGAGATTCGGGCGCGAGCGCCCGGCGCATCATCGCTGGCAATGGAAGCGCCTCGTTCGCGGAAAGGGGCGTCAGCACGAAAGAAAGGTCCCAATAGCGCAACCCCCACCGGTTGTTCCTGTTCCCCATGATTGAGTATTTCAATCAATTGACTCAGGCCCATGACGTCGGCAAAAAAGAGGAATTCATTTCCGAGAGGGCTGGTTTTCTCGGCCATTCTTTTCATGAAATCCCAGGCAAACTCCCATTCCTGGTCGGTCACCTTCATCTCTTTAACACAGGTGTGCAGGTGTTTGATCAGGATCGAGATGACGGATTTAAGCCTTGGGTTGTCGATATCCGAGTAAGCCTTCAGAACTTTCTCAGTGAATTCTTGATTAGGCGAGGTGCTCATGATTCACTCCCTCTACAGCTAATGCAGTTTTGCTTTCAGACCGGGAAGTGACGATATAATTCCTTATATTCAAGGCTATAGGATATGCCGAAGCACGAAGCGCATCCTATGGCTCTAAGGAAAGGGAAAATCAACAAGAAGGGATAATACAAAATCGCTCCAGCAGAACGCTGGAGCGATAGGATTTACCGGCTATGCCGACAATCAATCTTCCAATTGCTGGATGCCGTCCAGATACCAGGTGGGCTGGATGCTGTTTTTAGGCTTGACGAAATGCCAGACTTCGCGGACCTGATCGGGCTGTGCATTGTTGTCTTCGCGCATGATCACGTCGAACAGCACGACCGCCTGCAGTTCCGAACCGACTTCACGCACTTCCAGCAGTTCCGCGTCCAGTTTCAGAACGTCGGTGCGGTTTTCCTCGCTGGAGGCTTTAAGCTGGTCCTGAATCTCGGCGAATACCTTGTCGGTCGTCAGGCCTCTGATTTCTGCCAGATCGCGGTCATCCCAGGCTTTTTGCAGCGCCTTGAAGGCGGTTTTGGCGCCGGACAGAAAAGCTGGTGTGTCGAAACCGGCCGGCACGGCAACATCCTGACCGAAGTCGGCATCCTGCTGAAAATTCTGCACAGCCGGTTCAGCGCCTGACTTATCTTTTTTAAACATAATATCGGTATCGAATCCGGCCGGATTCGATGAACCGGATTGCGGCGTATAGGCCGACGCGCTGTCGTCATAGTGGCCGGCAGTCCGGTTGTAAACAGGTTGTTGTTCGCGCGCTTTTCTGGCCGCGAAGAACTTGTACAGCAGGAATGCCAGAGCGCCCAGCACCAGGATATCGAGGAAGTTGATGCCCTGGAAAGCGCCGCCGGCCAGCAGTGAGCCCAGCAGGCCGCCCAGCGCCAAGCCGCCCAGCATGCCCATCAGTCCGCCGCGGTTAGCCATGCCCGGCCTGGCCGTCTGGTTTTGTTGGGCGGCTTGCTGCTGTTGTTGCTGTTGAGTCGCCGAGCGGGCCGGCGCATCAGCAGAACGTTTGTAAGGCTGGCTGAATGAGGATCGGCCGCCGAACGAACTGCCGCCGCCGAAGCGTTTGGCCTCGGCATCGGAAATACTGCCCAGCGACAGCGACAGGCCGATTAATAAAGTGGCTACTATGCCGGTATATCTGTTCATAATTTTTTGGAAAGTATGTTAAATAACATCAAATTGAGATTTAACTAATATAAGGCTGAATAACCAAATTACAAGTTGTTAATTCTTTTTTATTAGCATAGCATTATAAGCATGTTCTCAGCACTGCGCGTTTATCTCATTTTCTTTCTGGCCCTGCTGCAATTGATTGCACCGCTGGTGCATGCGCATGCCGGTGAGAACCTGTCGAATAAAGGCCTGCATGTGCCCGGGCTTGAGATGTATACGGCAGAACAGCACGCCTTTCTGTCTCAACCGACAAACCATATCGCCGGTTCCGAAGCGCTGATCATCAGCGTCGATGCCGGCATCAAGCACAATCAGGCTCAGGCCGATACCGATATAGACGCCGCCGACCACAGCTATTATCTGCACCAGGAGATAGCCATCTTCAATGCGCCGCTTTCGGCCTTCGATATCAACTTTTCTCCGCAACCGTCGTCGTTTGTCTGCCGGTTATTTATTCCCTCACTCTCGCCGCGCGCGCCTCCCGTCTCCTGATCTCCATT
>CAYPJI010000301.1:0-2410 GCA_964411045.1 uncultured Methylobacter sp.
ACATAGCCACCAGGTCGATGCCGACCGTGTTATGGATGCCGGACTCGATGGCCAGCTTCAGCTTGGTGCCGACCCCGTCGGTGCCGGAAACCAGGATTGGGTTTTTATAACGGTCCAGCGGCAGTTCGAACATTGAGCCGAAACCGCCCAGCCCCGCCAGCACGCCTGCAGTACGTGTTCGGGCTGCAATAGGCTTGATGCGTTCAACGAGTGCATTACCGGCTTCGATATCAACGCCGGCACTTTTATAATTCAAGCTGTCTTGATTTTGTTCGCTCAATGTGATGTTCTCTTTAAAGTAATGATTGATGGCCGATATTGTACTAGACAACGCCGGTTTTGTGCGAAGGATATGAGGCGGCACAGCGCGATTATTTGAAATCGCTGACCAGGATCAAATTCGCATCGCGCTGATGATACAGGCGCAAATGGGCTGGAAATCAATTGTTACTGTAACGATAATTAAGCAGTTAGCCCGGTTGAATTTCAGTAAAAAAATAATTAAAGTGAATTCTGGTAAATATAAGATAATTAAAAATAAAAATTCGTGTTGAGGAAGATATATGAAAACAATAAAAGTATTAAAAGCGGGGTTATTGATAGCCGCGGTTCTGTCTAATGGTGCGGCATTCGCTTACAGCAGCGCGGGCGAAACCGAGGAAGTCTGCAAAAAACCCAAGTTCATGAACTTTAGTCTTCCGGTATATAAAGTTCCTGAAAAGGCTGAAGTCGCGCCTGAATCGGAATTCACTTTTATGATATCGGCGTGGTCGGATCCCAAAACGCTCAAGTTGACCGCCAAAAATCAGAATCTGCCGTTTAGCGTGGAAACCACTTCAAGCTTTCACCGCATAAAGGCCAAACTTCCTGCGGCGTTCAATGGCAGCTTCGCCAGAATCAATGCCAGCGTCAAGGCTGTGCTGGGTTGTGACGATCAGATGGGCTGGCTGGTAAAAGTCGCTGAGAAATAGCTCAGATAAAAGATAAGGGCGTCCGAGCTGGTCGTCCTTTCCAAGGCTTTGGCCAAGGGTGCCTAATAAGGCGCCTTGAGGCTGTTTTTCATCCAGATGTCAAACGGTTGCCGGGCATTAGGCAGGTCTAAATGTAGCATGGCGATTTTACGCTCGGACGGCGGCACGGCAATCTCATCATAAATGAAGCTGTCGTCAAAATTGGCGGCAGCGGCTTCATGCCGCGTGCAGCCGAAATACACTCTTTCCATCCTGGCCCAGTAAATGGCGCCCAGACACATAGGGCAGGGCTCGCAACTGGTATACAGAATGCAGCCGCGCAGCTGAAAATCATTTAGCTTTTTACAGGCCATGCGGATGGCCATGATTTCCGCATGCGCCGTCGGGTCCATTGTACGGGTAACGCCGTTGGCGCTGGCCGCAATCACCTGATCGTCTTTTACGACGACCGCGCCGTAGGGACCGCCTGCGCCGGTAATGGCATTGTTGACGGCCAGATCGACGGCTTGCTGCAGAAATTCTTCGTGCATTTAGAGTCCTAAAGGATTTTCAGGATCGATGCCGTCCATAAAGGGCAGGCGCCGATCCTGGTTGGTCAATTGATAAACCTTGCCCAGCCAGTTGTTGAATACGGCTTTGGCCGTATCGCGCCAGGTGTTGTCGATATGTTCCAGGACCAACGCTTCGGGAAAGACATCCAGCGGCCGGCCGGTTTTTCTGGCCGATCTGACATGCTGTTCGTAGTCGGTAAATACCTGCCGGACATAAGTACTGAAATAATTCTCGGGGAAAGGCGGGTATTCATCGATTTCGGCTCGATAAAAACGCATGACTTCCCGCTTGTATTCTTTCAGCAGGCTGATGTCGTCGTATTCAGGATGGCCCTGAAAATAAACAATGCGGAAGCCGTCCGGGCTAACGGCCAAGTGTGCGCCGGCTTCCTTGCTGACAACCAGGACCTTGAGCCCATGCTGTTCCATATCGCTCTGGAATATTTCATTGAAACGGGAATGCGGCACGTCAAAGCGCGTATTGATTTCAGCCACTAACGGGTGCTTGCGGTCGGCGACTTTATGCGCAAAGACGCCCCAACGCTTAGCCGGCAGGCGCGTACGCTCTATGCCATAACAGTATTGGATCAAGGCATGCGTGGCAAGACAGGAGCAGAGCACCGAGGTTACGTTTTCCTTGGCCCAGGAAAAAACTTCCGTTAGCGGCTGCCAGAAGTCCTCTTCAGGCAATCTCGGGTGAGTCACGTTGGCGCCGCTGATGATCAATGCGTCCAGGCCGTCCCGTTTGATTTTTTCAAATGAGTCATAGTATTTGTCGATGTGGGCTTGCGCCTCGGGGCCTCTAGGCAGACCATCGATCGTGAATGGGTGCACATGGAATTGCGTGATTTGATTGCAGGCGCCGACCAGCCGGAAAAATTGTCTTTC
>CAYPJI010000301.1:2420-2687 GCA_964411045.1 uncultured Methylobacter sp.
GCCGATATGCATTTCCCGTATGTCTTGATGACTGGCGCGGTCCGGCGCCAGGATTTCTTCGCCTTCTTCTCGGAGGCGCTGGAAAGTCGGTAAGTCAGAGTGAGCGACTAATGGCATAATTTTTCTTCGTTAATTGGATTGCTGCCTGGCAATCGCATCGGCAATCAATCTGATAAAGTCGTCTTCGTCTTTCACTTCGGCGACATCGCGCGCGTCGACGGTATAGCCATACTGTTCGGCGATGGCTTCGTAGCGGGGCAGACGGGA
>CAYPJI010000302.1:0-2666 GCA_964411045.1 uncultured Methylobacter sp.
TACAGGAGAAAATCGAATCCTTCCAGGATGATTTAACCGCTTACGGAAAACAATCTCTTGATAATATGAAAAGAGATCTGGGCATTAAAGACAAAAATCCCTCAAGTTCAGATATGCCACACGCACCATCGGATAACGATTTACCGCCAATCCCTAATAATCAACTAAATGAAAGGTAATTTTATGTTGAAACCAAAAAGCAAAAAGAAAATGAATCCTCAGGAACTGGGCAAAATTTACAAACGCCAGCTTGATCAAGCAAAACAGGAATTCGAACAACTGGAATTCCCTTGCGAAAGCGAAGGGGGCGAGGTTAAAGTCGTGCTTACCGGGCGCCGCGAAATAAAAACTCTTACGCTCGCGCCAGAAATCATGCAAGGTGAGAAAGATAGAGCTGAAGGGTTGATCATCGCTGTAATAAACCAGGCATTAACAACGGTCAGGGATGCCAATATCCAGCTAACTGATGCTGTCGCGAAGAAATTTAACGCGCAGTATGGTTAAAGCGTAAAGCGCCAGGGTGAGCGCATATAGATAAAAAACATTTAAAATCAATTTCTTACAAATGTGAAAAATATTTAAAAAACATACCCAAAATTATAATAAATTGATTTTACAATAAATTTAAAAGTCAAATGCGTTTGCCCTGCGTAAAGCGCTTGAAACAAACTACTTCTTTTGATTTTTGGTATATTTGTTCTTTAGGGCGTCCGCTGTGAGATTGGAAACTGATTAATCTAAGAAGCGATAGGGCTTGACTTTTTTCTAAAGCGGTTTTTGCGTAAGGAAAAGGCGAAGATCACAGGATGACTGAGGTGCTGCAAGCATGAGGAGTCGCTATTTTCTGCTTGGGCAGTAAGTCTCAATCAGAAAATAGCGACTCATCGAATCACTTTCTACAAAAGAGTTTGAATTAAGGAGTTAGATATGTACTTTGTTAGTTATTGGATTGCTTTTGTCTTGAATTTTATTCGATCAATTTTTGAGTCAGCGCGCAAACTAATTGGCTTTCTATCTGATGGGGTAGAGTTAGATACATACTCTGTCAGTTATTGGATCACTTTTGTCTTGAATTTTATTCAATCAACTTTTGAGTCAGCCTGCAAACGAATTGCTTTACTATTCGATAGGATGGAGTTAGATACATACTCTGTCAGTTATTGGATCACTTTTGTCTTGAATTTTATTCAGTCAATTTTTGGATCAGCCTGCAAACGAATTGCCTTACTATTCGATGGGATAAGGTTATCGATTAACTCTTTTAAAAATAATCAAAATCCTTTTAACGAAAACCAAATAGTTCTTTTAAATCCTGCAACTGGATTGCCTATGATTGGTGGCGACACGTTTGGTTTTGATACTGCGGGTAATCGTTTCGGCAAAAACAATTTACTTGAGCGTTTGTTAGAAACAGACATCAACCCCGCAACTGGATTGCCCATGATTAGCCAATACTCAGGAGTTGATGTGGCTGGCAATCCTTATGGTTTTGATTTGCATAGCAACGACAGTTTTTCTTCTTTTTGCAGCAGTTTATCATTTGACCTGAATTCAGGCAGCAGCTCATCATTTGACTTGAGCTCAACTGGAAATATTAACAACTTGTCCGACTTTTAAATTTTATATTCGAGTTACTTGCCTATAGGGTACGATATTTCAATTATGGTTCCAGACGAATCATTCCTTAACAGACAGATCGAGCGCTTTCATTTGTGGGAAAAGCGGCAACATCAGTATAGTCATTAAGTAGATATAAAAAACAAGAGAGTAACTATGAGAGGCACAGTGAAATGGTTCAGCTCTGAGAAAGGTTACGGCTTTATCACTTCAGAGTCGGGCGAGGATCACTATTTTAATGTTCAGGGTATTGAGGGGATATCTCTGCCTTCAAACGGCGACTCTGTTAGCTTCGAATCCAAATTCGGTAGCAAGGGTTTAAGGGCCATTAACGTCAGCATTACAGAAAAGGCCATAACACCGGCGAGTGAAGATTATAGGATTTATTGCGATCATTGCGGTAGAAAAATAGTCCCTAGAATCATCACATATCAAGGCAATCCTGAAAAATCTGTCTGCCCATACTGTGCCTGGACCGTTAAAGACTTCAGGTCTAAAAAGAGTGATTTAGCGATCTATGTGAGCTATGCTTTTATAGCTTTCGTTGTGTACGCCGTTTTTACTCACAAATAAAATTCACGCATCTTTTGTAGTTCATTGAATTGCGATTGGTTAAGATCTGCATTAATGCAGATCTGTTTGACTTGTTTTACTACTACATGTAGTCGGGCAAAGTGCCCTCTCACAACTATTGTTTGCTTGGCGAAGCGTTCTTCTTCGCCAAGCAAGCATCCGGTTCAATTCGGCTCGGTATGACACTTTATTACCTCGTTAGTATAATATTTTACTACCCAGTATCCTGTCTGATGGCTTCATGCGCTTGATTTTCTAAGCTGCCTGTGCGGCAGCGAATAGCCACTAGAATACGCGGCTTAACCGTGTCACTTCCTAAGCTGCCTGTGCGGCAGCGAATGGGCAATCAATGTAACCCGCTCCCAGCCTTCTTTTCTAAGCTGCCTATGCGGCAGCGAACCCGGTAAGACGGGCAGTATTGGCGCGATTGCGTTTCTAAGCTGCCTATGCGGCAGCGAACCATCCATCGAAAAAGA
>CAYPJI010000303.1:0-2665 GCA_964411045.1 uncultured Methylobacter sp.
GCTCTCATGGCGTGATGAAGAGCCGGAATTTTAATTTTTGTCGTGTACAGAGAAAATAATGTTCAGGATCTGACGATACCGAATAAACCATCTGAAAAAATAAGTCAAAAGTGTCGCTGTTAACTAGCACGTGCTCATTGACATAGTCTCTAACTTTTTCTTTGATAGTTTCGGGCTTTCTCCAAATTAGACTTTTAATAAACGCTTCAATGATTGTGCTGTCTGACTTTTCTTCGTCAAGAACAAGTTCATATAGTTCTTTATCAATTTTTTCAGGAAGCTGAATTGATAAAGCTTCCACAATGCCTTGATACCGATAGCCTTGATTAACATATTGAGCCAGTGGACCACTGCTTTGAAAAGCAATTTCGGGATTTTGTTTATTGAGGTTTTTTTCAAGTAGATAAGCAGTAGTGAAATGATCCTCAAAACGCTCATAGGCAAAGTAAACACCTTCCTGATATTCATCGTCTATCCAATAGACATTTTTAGATAAAACACCTTCTGAAACCAGACTGTCAACAAAGCCTTTTCTATTGCTATACCGTGAAACCTTGTTGTTTGCTATATCGATTGCTGATTCATAGGGAATAAAAGTTAGATCGTTATCTAACTTGTGTTGAATAAGTGAGCTGATTACTTTTTTTACTAGTTTTTTGCCAGATGCAGGTTCATAGTCAAACAATGAAGGATGTGATAATTTTTCGTCCACACTTCCTAAAAAGAAATCTATGATGCTGGTAATACCGCTATAGCCTTTCGGAATTCGTTTCTGGGCAGAACGATTTAATCCTTCGCAGAATAATTTTAGAAATAAAGGATTGCTAAATTCTGGATGCAATAAAGGTATGCTGGGATGCTCAATACCGTGCTGAGAAAAGAAGAAACTAGAGGCTTGATATTCAACATTTTCAAATCCATGGTGCACTACTCTGATAGCGACCTCATCAGGAACTAGTGCCTTTGAGGTTAGTAGCGACTCATATGACGTTCTAACGAATAAGGTTAGATTGTGTGAGCAAAGCGAACCACAATCTGAACCGGTTGTTGGACAAGCCCGGTGATCACGGATCTGACTTTATATAAGAAAATAGCTTTTCGGCGTTTGTGGGATGCGGTGGCTTGTCTGAAGCGTTAAGGCTCAAAAACAAGCCAATAGGGTCGCCATGTCGGCAACAACATCCGTAAAGGGATGCCTTCAGGCGCATTAAGCCCCGAATTTGAGCCGAGCGCAGGCCTCGGCGCAAACATGCCGGTTCCGATTTGGCCGGGGTGACGGATGGACTTACATAACCTGTTCCTTCCTGTTTCGCTAGCCCGTTGGCATCGCCAGCCTTATTGAGGACGGTGGTATCTGCGTTTTGACAATGCGCATGTCACCGCCGCAGCACCGGCACTTGAGCGCAGGCCGTTGTCTCAGCCAGGCCAGGGCCTGATTCGGATTCACGCCGAGCAGAACTTGCAGCAGACGGATCAGGCGCTTGCTGTTGGGGTGTAAAAAGCCGAAATTGCGGGCCCGCCGAAAGCCCTTGGGCAGCACATGCCGAAGGATCAGCCACAGAAACTGGGCGCCGGGCAGGGTTCGGGTGCGCCTCTGTCGGGTTTTGCTGTCCCGGTAACGGAAAGTCACTTGGCCGTCCCGGCAGGCGATAATGTCCTTTTCCTGGATAACGCCTTTGTAAAGATAGCGTCCGAGATAGACCAGCGCTTGGTCGCCGCGGCCGACGGACTTGACGTCGACGACCCATTTTTGGGGATAGCGGGCCGGCAGCGTCAGCCCTGCTTGTGCAATAGCCTCAAGCAGTTTGCCACGAAAGACTATGGCCAAGGCCTGGTGATTGAACAGATAACCGGTTCTATGCCGATCTTGGCCTTTTTTGGTTCGCCACAGCCGTTTGTTCGGGTCAATGGCCGCCGCCGGCATCACCAGATGCACATGGGGATGGTAATCGAGGCGGCGAGAATGGGTATGCAGCACGGTGATGGCGCCGGCGTTCCCCTGAAGCTGTGGATCGTTTTGCGTGAAGGCTTTGACGGTCTCCCAGCTACAGCGGATCAGCAAGTCATACAGCGTGCGTTGCTGTTGCCAGGCCAGCGCTCTGAGTTCGTTGGGCAGGGTGAAGGTCAACAGAAAATACTCGGCCGGCACCTGTTTTTGCAGTTGGCGCTCCAGCCATTGCTGGCTCTCGTGCTGCTGGCAGTGGGGACAGCTGCGATGGCCACAGGAATGTGGCACGAAGCGTTGGCTATCGCAGTCATTGCATTGTGCCAGCATTACGGGGCTGTGCGAGGTGCGGCAGTGCTTCATGGCGGCCAGCGCCTGACGTTGGCTGGGCAGCAGCGAGTCCTGATAACGTTCGAGGAATTCGGCTTCAAAGGTTGCGATGAGCGATGACAGCAGGATCATTTGGCGGTCCCCCAGTCAATGACAAAGCCGTTCATCAAAGCATTGATCAGCTGGTTGGCATTCTGATTCGTGCCGGCAGTCAGGTGGGTATAGCGGGCGGTGGTGAGGATACTGTGATGACCGAGGATTTTCTGCACTTCCAGCAGATCGACACCGGCTTCAATCAGATGCGTGGCGTAGCTGTGACGCAGACTGTGCGGGGAAATCTTTTTTTTAAGCCACAGTCTTGGGCCACCTTGCGTAGCGTCGTTTGTACGC
>CAYPJI010000304.1:0-2654 GCA_964411045.1 uncultured Methylobacter sp.
TCAAAGCATTCAAAGCATTCAAAGCAAGCCAGAAGCTACGCCTCCGGCAAAAGCGGTTAGTGAAGCACCGGTAAAACAACTGTTGGCCAAAACGTCTGCAGCCAATAAAGAAAGCGGAACGATTCGTGTGCCCATCCAGAAAGTTGACCAACTGGTAAACCAGGTGGGTGAAATGGTGATTAACCAATCCATCCTGATGCAAGCCAACCAGTCACTGGATCCCATTGTCCACGCTTCGCTAATACAGGATATTGAACACATGGGAAGTGCCTTGCGTACCATGCAGGAAGCAATTATGGCTTTGCGCATGATGCCCATGGATTATGCTTTTGGACGCTTCCCCCGACTGGTACGGGAAACGGCGGGCAAACTAGGCAAGCAGATTGAACTGATTACCAAGGGTGGTGGCACGGAACTGGACAAGGGTTTGATCGAGCGTATGATCGATCCCTTGACCCATCTGATTCGCAATAGTATTGACCATGGCATTGAAATGCCCGAGAAACGCATTGCGGCAGATAAAGACCCTTTGGGCAAAATTACCATTAGTGCGCAGCACCAGGGTGGCCGCATTATTATTGAAGTCATTGACGATGGCGCGGGAATGGATCGTGAAAAGCTGATCAACAAAGCCATTGAAAAAGGACTGCCTGCCTCGCACAATATGACCGATGACCAGGCGTTCATGCTTATTTTTGAAGCTGGTTTTTCAACTGCGGAAAAAGTGACCGATGTCTCCGGCCGTGGCGTAGGGATGGATGTCGTCAAGCGAAATATCCAGGAGTTGGGTGGTTTGACACAGATTGAATCTGAAAAGGGCAAGGGCACAACCATACGGATCTCGCTGCCACTCACGTTGGCTATCATGGATGGCATGACGGTGCAGTCGGGTAATGAGCGGTTTGTGCTTTCCTTAAGTCATATTGTCGAGTGCTTGCAGCCTACCGCTGACCAGCTCCGTATGCTTGAGGAAAACAAGGCTTTATTGTTATTGCGTGGAGAGCATCTACCCATTATTAATTTGTGGGAAATTTTTTCCATTCCCAATACAGAGCGGGATCTGAAAAAATCTATTATTGCCGTTTTACAGGTCGGCAAAAGCCGGTATGCCTTGGCGGTGGATCAGCTTCTGGGACAGCATCAAGTGGTGGTCAAAAACCTTGAAACCCATTTCAAGCGGGTGCCATGTGTATCAGGGGCCACTATTTTGGGTGATGGCAGTGTTGCCCTGATTCTGGACGCTGCCGCCATTCTTGAGCAAAACAAAATCGGATTGACGGCTTACGGCTCGGGATTCAATACACCTGTACTACAACAAGAGAGAGTTTAAGCATGAGCCAGGAAAAAAAAGATGAGCTGAATTATCACTGTCTGGTGTTTTGTGTCGATGGACAGGAATTTGCCATTGATATCCTGAAAGTCCAGGAAATCAGGGAATATCAGCCGGTAAACGTGACACGCGTAGCGCATCTGCCTTCATATATACAGGGGTTAATTAACCTGCGCGGTCAAATTATTCCTATTATTGACCTTCGCATTAAGCTAAGAGTCAGTGAGGTGGAGTACACACCGCAAACGGTGGTAATTATTCTTGGGCTATCGGACCGGATTGTGGGAATTGTGGTGGACAGCGTCTCAAACGTTGAGCTGATTGCCAAAAATACGATCGAACCTCCCCCCAATGTTAATAATCCTGCGGACTATCTAATTGGACTTACCACTTATAAAGATCAGTTATTGCAAATTGTTGATGTTGAAAAATTGATTGATCATGAACATTGGACACTAAGCGACATCAGCCAGGAGGAGTGATGGATACCCTGACAAAATCGGCATGGGCTGATGCCAATTATAAATATGCCCTGAAAATGCTTCATGATCGAAGCGGTATCATCGTTGGTGATCATAAAATGAAATCCAGTGAAAGATTGCTTGAGGGGTTGCGCAAAGAATTTGGTTTTGTGACCATTGACGATTTTCTCAAGGCGCTGGAGAAAGATAATGAGCACGATGGCTGGCCAGCGTTCATCAACAGTTTTACGATTAACCATACAGCATTTTTCAGGGAACCGCACCACTTTGAAATTCTGACCAAATACATAGAAAAACACAGGACTAATTGTGCCATGTGGTGTGCCTCCTGCTCAACCGGTGAGGAGCCTTATTCCATGGCAATGGTGTTGAATGAAATCGTTGGGGAGCAGGCGGCCTGTCCCAAGATTGTTGCGACAGATATAGACAGTCAGGCCCTTAAAAGAGCCAAGGCGGGTATTTACAGCCTTGATAAATTGTCGGGTATTTCCGAAGAACGTTTGCGCAGGCATTTCCTGAAAGGAAATAACCGTTTTGACGGCAAGGCCAAAGTCAAGCCGGCCTTAAATGCACGGATAGAGTTTACCGAATTGAACCTGATGTCTTTTTCATGGCCAAAACCGGCCATGTTTGATGTGGTTTTCTGTCGTAATACCATGATTTATTTTGACCGAGACACGCAGGTGCGTCTGGTGGCCGATTTTGCCCGTGCAATGAAACCGGGTGGGTTGCTGTTTATCGGGCATTCTGAAACGCTGGCAACCACCACTGACCAATTTACCCTGTTGGGTCAAACGGTCTATAAACGCAATAATCGTTAGTTTAAGCAAGAAGAGATATGA
>CAYPJI010000305.1:0-2641 GCA_964411045.1 uncultured Methylobacter sp.
AACACCTCGTTAAGTTATAGGCCAGATTTTTGGCTCGGGCCAGCCTTCTGAAAAAATGTTTTCGGCAAAAATATTGCCGCCTGATTTATGTTTTAACTAAGTTTTAACTAAATTAGGCGCTTTTTGCCGTTTTAGCCTATATCGCGGCATGTACATATGCCGTCCAATAAGATAAGCCAATTATTCTAATATGAAAATCATGTTGTTAGCAAGTTATATTGTGTATTTCCATGATAAATAAAGGGAAATATGTGGTTTTTAATCCTGTTTTTAGGCTCGCCCAATAAGTCTTCCACAAATAAATGAAATACCTATACATACAAACAGGCAGGTAAATAATGGCAGCGCGGTGTCAGTTTGCCAGCTACTGACCAGGCTGCTGGTAAGCGTGCCAAACATGAAGAGCATGCAGCCCATCAGGGCAGAAGCAACCCCCAGGCGACCTCCTTGCTCTTTTAAGGCTAGTGCTGTGGCGTTGGGGTTGATAACACCCAGGCAGGCGCTAAAGCAGAACAAGCAGATAACAAACAGGGGAAGGTTCATAAGGCCTGTCAAAGTAAGCAGCAGGCCGATGGAGCAAGATCCAAGGCCAAGCAACAGGGCTTTTTTTAGAACAGTCAGGGAGGCATGTTTACGCAGCATGCGAACGCTGATTTGTGAGCCCAGGATGAGTCCTCCGGCATTCAGGCCAAAATAGAAGCCGAAGTATTCAGGGGCAATGTCAAACTGGGTAATGAAGATAGTGGGTGAAGAGGCAATGAAGGCAAACAAACCGGCCATGCCCAAGCCGCCGGAAAGGGCAAAGGCCATGAAGTTGCGATGGCGTAGTAATCCGAAATAGTTGCCACTAATGGTTTTTGCATTTAGTTTGACTGCATTTTCAGGTTTAAGCGACTCTTCAAGCTTGATGATACAAAGTATCATTAACAGTATGGCTACGACCAGCATAACGGCAAACAAACCGCGCCACCCAATAACGGGTCCCAGAAAACTGCCTGCCATGGGTGCAAGTACAGGTGCCAGCCCCATGATTAACATGAGCAATGAAAGGGCATGGGCCGCCTCTTGGGTGCTATAGTGATCCCTGATAACGGCTCTGGGGATGACAATGCAGGCAGCGGCACCAAAAGCCTGAAGCGTGCGCGATACCAGGAGCATTTCAAAAGAGGGGGCAAGGGCACAGCTTATGGTGGCAAGTAGGTACAGGCCAAGCCCGAAAAGCAGTGGTTTTTTTCTGCCGTAACGATCGGTGACAGGGCCGATGAAGAGCTGGGCCACAGACAGGCCTAGCAGATAGGAAGAAACAGTGAGCTCGATTTCGTGTGATGATACTTGCAAATCCTGGGCAATGTCCGGGAAGGTGGGCAGATACATGTCGATGGTGATGGGCCCCAGTGCCGTAATCAGGGCCATCAGGATCAGCCAGAACGGTATCTTATTACCAAGACTTTCTTTTTGCATAAATAACTTTCCAATACCAGACATGTAAAAAAATTGCGCAGATCAGCAGGCTCAGGCTGCACATGACCCATAAGCTGGAAACCCCAACGGGTGCGCCCGGTGTGAGCAGATTGTTCAGGGGCCGTAAAAAGCCAATACCGTTGCCAAAACCGAAGTACCAGCCTCCGGCCAGTCCCAGTCCCAATAACAACACGGTTTGCAGCATGAAAGGGACGGTAGCGATTTTATAGGCGCGAAGAATGTAAGAAATCATGCATTGCATGGCATCGGAAAAATGCAGCAGGGGAATAATACTCAGCAAGGCACCGGCCACCAGGGTGACCTGGGTGTCTGACGTGTAAGCCTTGATAATAAGCGGTTTGCCCAGTAAAACAACGGTAATGCTGAGGCCTACACCGATCAGGCTCAGAAACAGTCCGCTAATGGCGATCTGATGGGCAAAACGGAAATTTCTGGCCCCCACTGCACTGGCAGCCAGGGAAGAGGTGGCGATGCCCAGTGACAGCGGCATCATGTACAAAATTGACGTCATGTTTGATAGTATCTGGTGGCCACCGGATACAAAGGTGCCTTCCCGCGCTGCCAGCAGGGCCATAAAGGTAAACGCGCTGACTTCTACCAGATAAGAGCCCCCCATGGGAATACCCAGTTTCAGGATTTCTGCCAGGTATTTGCGTTGTGGACGGCCTAACGTCAAATTGAATTGACGGTAAAAGGGGTTGTTGAACAGAATCCACAGGCCAGCGAAGAACATCAGCCACGAGACGATGGCCGTGGATGTGCTGGCACCTGCGCTACCCATTGCGGGCAGGCCGAACTGGCCAAAAATAAGCAACCAGTTCAGGAAGGCCTTTAAAACAATACTGAACAGATTGATCTGCATGACCAGTTTGGGTTTCTGGACGGCAGTGCATAAGGCATAAACCGCCCGGAACATCAGGGACGCTGGCAGGGCAATAAAAATAATACGCAGGTAAATGCTGACTTCCTGGCGCACATGTGCGGGTACGTCTCCGGACATGGATAACCAGACTTCAGGAAATAGCAGAACCAGACCGCCCAATAATGATAGCGTGAACGATAGCCATAGGCCCTGCCCCCAGAGACGGCCAATTTCTTCTTTTTTACCTGCCCCTAATAATTGGGCGCAGATGGGGATCAGGGCATGCACCACACCCAT
>CAYPJI010000306.1:0-2641 GCA_964411045.1 uncultured Methylobacter sp.
ATTTTCCGGAAGCTGATAAAACCGCAGGTGGTTTTACATTTTTAAAGTCAGAATGGGTATTTGCAGCTCTTTTTGAAAATCAGGATGAATAAAATTCACGACTTTTGTCAAGAAATCGCTATCATATCGCTCTAGCGGGAAGTGAGCGTAAGCTTGTCCATTAATATTTTTATTCTATGAGGATTTCATGAAGCAATTGCTGTTTTGGGTTTGGTTTTCCGTGTTGTTTATGAGTGGTCACTCAATGGCAGCAGATCAGCCGGCAGCTACAGAAAAACCGGCAGTTGCAGACAAGCCAACGGTTGTTGACAAACCGGCAGCTACAGAAAAAACACCGCCTGCCGATAAGCCGGAAGCTGATGCCAAACCGGCCGCAGCCGAGAAACCGGAAGCCGCTGACAAGCCATCTGCTAAAGGTCAGGATCAGCCACCGGCAGCCGACAAGCCGGCGACAACAGAAAAGCCGATAGCGGAACTCCAGCATAAAGAAAATGGGCCCATTCCACCCTCCAATGAAGTATTGCAGTGCTCCGCTTTTAGTCCTTACGTCGGCGATCTTAATCCCGACAAGGGCACTCATCCATCCAGGGAATTGATCAATGAACTGCTCGACAAATTGGTCAAGGAAACACGCTTTCGCTGCATTATGACCTACGGCGTCATGAACGGGTTGGAGTACGTCTTTGCTGCGGCCGAAGCGCGCAATCTCAAAGTGATCTCCATCATCTGGCTGGACGATGACATCAACGTCAATACACAGTCGATTAACAGCGGCATAGAAGTCGCGCGGGCTTTTCCGCGGACGATCGTAAAGCTGAGTTGCGGCTCCGAAGTCAGAACGCGGCACGGCAATGCCTTCGATGGCGAAATTACGCGTTGCATAGACAGTCTGCGTAAAGCCGGCGTAACTCAGCCTATCACAACGATTGACACCTGGTGGGAATGGTGCAACCGGTCATGGCCTTGCAAACAAACCAGCTTCGGCAAAAGCGTGGACTGGATAGGCACAAATATTTTTCCATGGTGGGAGAATAAATATTCAGGTATTTTCCCTTGTACGTCAGCCAGCAAAGCGGCTGATTTTCATATCGCACGCCTCAAGGATCTGCGGAAAACTTATCCCAAGAAAGACGTGATTCTGACTGAGTTCGGCTGGCCTAACGGCCCGGCAGGCGGCACGGAATACAATATTCATACCAAGCAGCATTGCGGCGTGGCCGGCAAGAAAAATCAGATGAGAGTCGTCGAGCAGACCTTTAGAAAACTGTCTCAAAAGAACTGGTCCGGCGTTGCGTTTGAGGCTTTTTCGGAAAACTGGAAGCCCAGCAATGAAGGCAGCTTCGGTAGTTACTGGGGGCTTTGTGAAGGAAATCCGCCGTATGCCTGTGTCAAAGGGGTAAGCGGCATTCCATCAAAACGGTAGGGAATTGAATTGAAAAGCGTTGCTTGAAAAAAACAAGGATAACAGCAACGCTTTTTTACCGACGTTGGAGCATTTTCAACAAAATTAAAGTCCAATTGCATCATCAGGCATAGGCGCACCTAAAGATGCGCCTTAATTGTTTCGAAACATGCAGCCACGGGACTTTATCATGCCATCCACCGCCGAACTGAAAGCCAAGCTGGCCGCCGCCCTGGAAGCTAAAGGCCCGAATTACCAGCCTCGCACTCATCATCTGGAAAACGGCAAGCCGGTTTATACGAACCGGCTGATCTTTGAAGATTCTCCTTATCTGTTGCAGCATGCCCATAATCCGGTGGATTGGTTTCCGTGGGGCGATGAGGCATTTGCCATAGCGCGTCTGGAAAATAAGCCGGTTTTTCTGTCGATAGGTTATGCCACCTGTCATTGGTGCCATGTCATGGAAGAGGAAAGTTTTGAAAGCCTCTATATTGCAAAAATCCTCAATGACAATTTCATTCCTATCAAGGTAGACAGGGAGCAGTATCCCGACATAGACCAGATTTATATGACAGCCGTCACCCTGATGACCGGGCATGGCGGCTGGCCGATGTCGTCATTTCTGACCCATCAGGGCAAGCCCTTTTTCGGCGGTACTTATTATCCGGCAGACACATTTGCCAACTTGTTATTGCAGATCACGCAGGTTTGGCACAGCCAGCAGCAGATACTGATCGATCAGGCCGAGCAGCTGACCGATGCGCTGGATCGGGTCACGGCCGCTCAGCGCCGGGTCAGCAAACTGGACTCTTCGGTCATGCAGTCGGCGGTCGGCCAGTTGCTTGAACACTACGATGCCAAAGATGGGGGCTTCAGTCCGGCGCCGAAGTTTCCCAGCGAGCCGGTTTTGTTGTTGCTGCTTCAGGCCTATGAGCGAAATCCCGAGCCGGCGCTATATTCCGCTTTGAATCACACGTTGTCGGCGATGGCGCAAGGCGGCATTTATGATCAGATTGGCGGCGGATTTCACCGTTATGCCACCGATACGCATTGGCTGGTACCGCATTTTGAAAAAATGCTCTACAACCAGGCTTATCTTGCCAGAGTCTATACGCATGCCTACGAGCTGACCGGCAATCCGCTCTATGCGCGCATCGTCAAACAGACGCTCGATTACGTGTTGCGAGAAATGACAACTCCGGAAGGCGTATTTTATTCCGCAACCGATGCCGACAGCGA
>CAYPJI010000307.1:0-2632 GCA_964411045.1 uncultured Methylobacter sp.
GCCTTCAAATTCGAAAATAGTAGAGATGTCTACGCCCGTGCTTTCTTCAATCGCTTTATCGCTGTCATAAAAAGGCAATTTGAGCGCCTTCGCCAACTGCCGGCCTATAGTGGTTTTTCCGGCACCCATGAGACCAATTAAATAGATATTTTCTGATTGCGTCATGAGTTACTTGACTCTTTAAGATTTAAGCATAAAAAAAGGGGGCATTATGCCCCCTTTTTGCTCCAAGTAGAAGCTATCAATAAGATGATAATGCGTCTTTGATAATTTTTGGCGTTACAAAAATCAGCAATTCCCTTTTATCATCCTGGTTGAATGTACGCTTAAACAGGAAGCCTATGCCGGGCAGGTCCGCAAAAAACGGCACTTTGTTGGTATCGTTATTCATCTCTTCTTCAAAGACGCCGCCGAGCACAACCGTCTCGCCGTCGTTCACTTGCACGCTGGTTCTAAGTTCCCGTTGGTCAATCATACGATCGCCAAGTTCTGTCACTGCTTCACCCAGCGTATTTTTAGTGATATATAAGCCCATGATCACACTACCGTTAGGCGTTATCTGAGGCAATACGCCCAATTGCAGCACAGCATCAACGAATACGGTATTTGTTCCGGTATTAGCGCTTGAAGACAAATAAGGAATTTTGGCGCCCTGTTGAATCACTGCCAGGCAGCGGTCAGAGGTCATGACTCTCGGATTGGAGATGAGTTCGCCACGCCCTTGATCCTGCAACGCCGACAATTCGAGATTTAACACATAATCCGCGCCTCTTGCCAAGGTCATGCCTAGAGCGCCATAAGGATTAGACGTTGTCGCCAGATCCACCAGCGCATCATTTAATGCACCAATGTTGCCATCCTCATCGACTTGAGCATTGCCGTTGCCTCGGGTTCCCCGGCCGCCAACAGCGAACACCTTGCCGGAACCGGCTTCGGCTTGTTTTGCCACACCAAACCTCACTCCCAGTTCTTTCGCAAAGGTATTGGATGCGATAACGATTCTTGACTCAATCATAACCTGACGCACCGGAATATCCAGTTTGCGTATCAATTTTTTTACTTCTTCCAGACGTTTTGCTGTTTCGCGCACAATCAGAGTGTTGGTTCTTGAATCTACAACCGCAGATCCTCGAGCGGAGAGCAGCACCAAGCGATCATTATTAGAGCCTGAATTATTTCCCAAGTCTCCGAAGCCCTGGTTTTGGCCTTGGTTTTGACCTTGGTTCTGGTATGGGTTTTGGAATTGATTTTGACCTTGATTTTGGTTTTGGTTTTGGTTTTGGTTGCTGCCAGATGAATCAACATCTCTTTTAGTGATACGGGAACAGCTACCCACAGCACTGGCATCTTGCCCATACAATAAGTTTCTAAAGTCTTCCGCTTTAGCATAATTAATTTTGAGATACTCAGTTACTAAAGGCTCTAACTGTTCAACTACAGTCTCTGTTTTTTGCTGCTCTTCCTTATATTTCTTAATTTTGCCTTGTGGCGCAATCAGTGTGACATTGCCTGTCTCATATTTTTCCAGATCCTTGGTCATCATGATAAAGTCCAGAGCTTCATCCCAGGGCACATCATCCAGTTTCAAGGTAACGGTTCCAGTAACGTCGTCGCCGGCAACCACATTCTGCCCGGTAAATTCAGCCAAAACTGCAATAACGCTGCGGACATCGATTTCCTGAAAATTCAGAGACAGCCTATCGCCGGTGTATTTCGCTCTCTTTTTGTCAACCGCTTCTTTTTCTTCGGCAGTTATTGGTCTGAACTCAACAGTCAATAATCCTTCTGACTGAAAAAGTGAATAATCATAAAGACTATTTTGTAGCGACACTGTAATGGCTGAGTCATTGTTTGACGAAACAGCATTGATAGATCTGACCGGTGTTGCAAAATCGGATACATCGAGTTTTTTCTCCAGATTACCCGGCAATTGCGTATTCAGGAAACTGATAACAACTTTCCCGCCTTCTTCCTTGCTGTTCACGATGGTATTGGGATTTGCCAAAGAAACCAATATGCGCCCTTCGCCTCTCTCTCCGCGCTTGAAATCCAGCCCCCTGATAACCTGTTCAGGCATTAAACTGGATACTAAAGTTGTTGCAGGCTTTTGAACAATCGGAGCAGACCGTTCAGGCATAACTGCTTTTGCGCTGGTTAAAGTAAGCTGCACTTTATTGCCGATCACTTTGGTATCAAAAGGCACGGATTCAACCAGATTGAGTACGATACGCACTCTATCGGCCCCTTCCGCCACGTAAATGTTACGTGCGGCCCCTTGGTTTATCGGATATTCCTTTTTATCCAACGCATTTTTCACTCCAGGAAAATCCAGGGCAATCCTGGCAGGATTATCCGTATGAAAGACTTTAGGTTCAACGGCTGCACCGTTCATTTCCAGTTGAATCTGCAGTTTATCACCGGGCAAGGTCGCGATATCTATACCCTGAACGGATACGCCGCCGGCCTGCGCGGTTGCAATTTGGAATATAAATAAAAATAAGCTTAAGCCGATGCGCGCCCATAGGGAACGTCCCATTCTATTCAACATAATATCACTATGTTTATTATTCATTTTGTTATCCTCGAAATCACTCTGACAAAGCTAATGAAGCGGATTGTTCGCGCCACGATC
>CAYPJI010000308.1:0-2628 GCA_964411045.1 uncultured Methylobacter sp.
CGGAGCGAATTCGAATTGAACGGCAGTTGCGTCGGCACGACGGGCGTTCTGCAGGAGTTCGCCAAGTACAGTGGTCTGGTTGGTAAAGCTGAACTTCAAGCTTTTTACCAGGTTGCCTTGGTTCACTTGCATTGAGATTTGTTTCATAGTTTTGTCTCCAAAAAGCCGGGAGACAAAACTTCCCCCACTGGATCGGGTAAGGAAAAGACATTGCTGTCATTTCCTCCCCTAAGAACCGTGCGTGAAAGTTTCCCTTCACACGGCTCAAGCCTTTCAAAAATCGGTTTCCCGATCCGGCTTACTTACTTTCAGATTTCGGCTGTGAACCTTTCTGTGACAGTTGGGGTGTAGGATCACCAGATTGGAATTGATGTCTTTGCCGCCTTTTGCTTTTTCTAGTATGTGATGAATATTTATATTCTCCACATCGTCGATTCGCATCTTGCAGACAGGACATATCCCTTTCTGTTGTATCCATAGTTTGGCGAGCTTCGTCCTTCCAGCCGAACCCTTAGTCATTTTGACGTAGAGTCTTTTTTCAAAATATTGCTCATATTTCGGGTCGTAAGGATTCGCATTCGCTTGGATCTTGATGTGCCGCTCGATAGGAAATTCTGACATTGCTGCCAGCCTGACCGATTGTCCATCTTGATCTTCCCCTGAAAACACCCAGTTTCGGTTATCCACTGTTTTGAAGTATTTCTCTCTGATCCAGCGTTTTTCCTTATTAGGATGTCTCCTTGATGCCCATTTCCAAGTTTTAATCCAAATATGATGTTCTACGTAGCTGAATATTTCCTTTGCCACTGTGCCTTTATGATAATTAGCCCATCCTATAATTACAGGATTTAATAGGCGTATAACATTTTCGGTTTTGGCAGATTTATTACTATCCAAAATATCTTTCACCTTCCCTAGAACGTTTTTTACGCTTTCTTTGGATGGCTTAATGAGCAGTTTGGAATCGTATTTCCTGAAATTCCACCCCAAGAAGTCAAAACCATCGTTTATGTGAGTGATTTTGGTTTTCTCTGGTGATAATTCCAGTCCTCGTTCCTTGAGGAAGTTTTCAACCAGTTGTCTGACCTCGTTTTCCAGTAACTCTTTTGAGTTTCCTGTAATGATGAGGTCGTCTGCATATCTGATAAAGTTCACCCTTGGATTTCTAGATTTCAACTTTCCATCCGCCCAATAACGATGACGTTTGAAAATTTGATTAAGTCCTTTTTCAAGGCCATCTAGAACTAGGTTTGCCAGCGTGGGAGAGATAATTCCTCCTTGTGGCGTGCCTGTTTCCGTTTTAGTGAATTCACCATTGTAGATGACACCCGCTTTTAGCCATTCCTTTAGTATCTTGCGATCTGTGGGAATGTTTTCTAATAGCCATTCATGAGAGATGTTGTCAAAACACCCTTTTATGTCAGCTTCCAAGACCCATTCCGCGCTTTGCTTACTGGCTAAGGCAATGAAGCCTTGTTCTCTGGCATCGGCAGTGGATCTTTCGGGTCGGAAGCCGTAAGAGTTGTTGTCGCCTGTTGTTTCAGCCACGGGTTCAAGAGCTAACAGGTGTAATGCCTGCATCGCTCTATCTTTCATGGTTGGAATTCCAAGCTTCCTTTTCTTACCATTTTTCTTAGGTATCTCAACGCGTCTCAACGGCGAGGCCTTGTACCCCCTCCGTTTCAGGCTATCTATGGCTTCAGCCTTGGATTCCGGTGTGTTCCAAGTTTCCCCATCTACACCGGCTGTTCTTTTGCCTGAATTTTCAGTAACGCGTTTAACCGCGATTGCTTTCGCAGAATACGAGTGCGTTAGGATGCGCTGGAGATTTTTAACTTTCCCCCATCGTCCCTCCGCAGTAGCCTTCACAATACGCGCTTGCAGTCTCTTAACATTTTTATGACATTCGACCCAATTGATGTCGTGCCAGTGTTCCAAAATGTCAGAGGATGCTCCCACTTCATCAATTTTCATTGTTGTAGCTGTCATCAGCTTTTCCTCTTTAAAGATTAAAACAAACTTTCTTATGAAGAAAGACCATGCGAGAAGTCTGCCCGGTTTCCCGTAGAATGATGTTGTATTGCTACTCAATTCCTATGTCCATGCCATTACAGCTTGACCATTCGCTTTTTTCCCGCGTTCTTCTACCCCCTAAATCAACAGATTACCTTGCGGTTTTCCTGCCATTGTTGGCAACTTGTGGGGCTTACCTTGTTCCACCTTAGTAATAATGTGGATGTTTTAGGCTCTATCTATTTCCCGATGGATGTGTTGTTCCTGTGTCTGTTGAAGAAATCTAGACATCCTATCCATGTACCTTTTGGTTTAGGCTTATCAGCATTTTTAGCCTATCTGGCGTAACGAGATTTAAACGATAGTTCACGTATGTTAGCCATGACATCCTTAACCTAGAGCTTATACCCCTTAATGCTAGGAGAGTTCGGTTATCCTCGCGGAGTCACCTAGACCTTGCGGTCAAGCTTCATTGTCCTGGCAGCTTCACACCTTTCCGTTACCAGAAACGCATGTGCCAGTAGGTTCGGAGTAAGGAAATACTCGGTCTCTTTCGAGGATGAATCTTCGATTGAGACAATTACTTAGGCGACATCAAGTCGCACTTCTTCAGCG
>CAYPJI010000309.1:0-2622 GCA_964411045.1 uncultured Methylobacter sp.
TTCGAATAATTTTACGGCCATGGCAATTTTGGCTTCACGAGCAAATTGTTTGGGAGTGCATTGGATGGCATCGGGCAGATTGGGTGGTACATTGACTTGGATTTGCATGATTATTTCTCCGTAATTTGGGATTTTACGTTCTGTGTTTCGCCATTTGTATTGCGCCCTTACTCCCGATGATGTCTAACTATTGGCCGTATCAGGCTTTAAACGATACATCATCCACTGCCCAGAATTCGTCCTTGCGCAGTTTATTGGAAGTGCTGGGCAGGTGCAGCAGGTCGCGGCTGATGTCTTCCATGCCGTACAGCATGGAGCGTCTCAACGAGCGGCAGAATTTCTTGCTGACGTTTTCGACTTTGATTAATACGTCGTCGGAGTTGGACATGGGACTATCGGGCTAATGGCTTGCGGTTTGAAATATATTGACTGCCAACTGTTTAGCCGCTTCGTTTAGGCGATTGTCATTGGTCCAAAATTCCGTGCAGCCATTTTCGATAGCAGTGGCTAAGTGAAGCGCATCGGGTGTTTTTATTTTATGTTTAATTCTCAGGTTTAATGCGCTGGAAAATACGTTGTCGTCGATGGATAGCCATCGCTGGTCGGCCAGAAAAATTTCGTAATCTTCAATCAGTGCGTGATTGCCATCAATCGAGGGTTTTACCAGGGATTCGACGCGAACCAAAGCGGATACGCATAAAATGGCATCGGGGTTATTGGCAAGATGCTGTCGAATAAGCGCGCTGAATGGTTGAACTTCTTCTAGCAAATAAATGACACAACACGTGTCAAGATAAACCAGTCGAGTCATCAGTCGTTGTTCCATTCGTCTCTAATGGCAGAAATGTGGCGTTCTATTTCTTCCGAATTGGCTTTTGGACGACGCTGAAAACGGGGAGATGCCAAAAGTCTCAAGGCGCGTGAAGCATTACCTTTTATTTCGGCTGGTGTTGCATCGCGCTCGTTGGTGTCACTTTCCAGTAAGGTGAGCAGGGCTTTGCCTTCTAACTTGAATGGGATCGGTTCCAACACGTGTATTTGTCCGGTTGGGTCGATTTCAACGTGTATGGTTTTTAGCATGGTTTTATTCCTAAATGGCTGGATTTATGGGTGCGCCGCTTGATAGGCATTACGAACCTGATCGACAGTTTCCAGCAATCGCCGGCACATCCAGATGTCGGATTGTTGTTTTCTGGCCAGTGCTTCTTTCATAATGATCTGTAATTCGGCTCTCCCAGATTTCCCGTGGTAACCCCAATATCTAGTGTTCAGCGAACAGAACCTTCCGTCCCTGGACGTCGAGCCAAATATGTTGGAATAATCGTCCCAAGTTATAAATCCCGTAGCAGCGGCGCTTGATCACCTTGATCTTGTTGTTGAGTCCTTCGACAAAACCGCTAGTTTTGCGTCCAACAAAGTAATTGGTGATGTGATCGCGCCAGTTATTCAGCGTGGTAGCAAAGGCGGCAAAACAGGTTAGCCCTAATGCCTCGATCCGTTCCAGCCATTGGGTTAAGGCGTTTTCTGCCTGCGCTTTGTTGATGCGGCTTTCAAAAATACCGGTCAGCACTTCGCGTTGCACATAGACGTCTTGCAAGATCGGCGCAAGCTGAAACAGCCGTAATAGGACCATTTGTTGTGCCTCATTCAAAGCGGTCCAGGGTTTACGAAACGCCCACATAGCCCCTTTCAATTGCGCATACTCTTGCTCTGGCAAATTCTTTTTCAAGCGCTTCATTTCGGCTTTCCGTGCTTTATCGGCGCAGTCGCGATAATGTTTGGCTACATGAAAACGATCCACGACTACTTGAACGTGGGTTAAGGTTTCTTGAACTGCATTACGATAGCCTTCGTTCATGTCGATACACACCTGACGGACATGCGCACGCTGCTGAAGGGGGATTGTCTCCAAAAAGGATTTGACGGTTTCTTTTTTTCGGTCCGGCAACACCGCCAAAATACATTTGTCGCGCTGAGCCGTGACACCGGACACAATCACGACAAAGTCTTTATGGCCTTTCTTCAACGCGATTTCGTCGATACCGATCGATTCCAACGCCGGCACTGTTGACCAGTCCACTTGTTGCTGAACATGACGATCGATAATGCCTTCGATGCAGGCCACGCTAAGGCCCCGTTTTAAGCTGACATCGCTGAGTGTACTGTTGACTAATTCCCGCAGAATCCACTGCTCATAGGCTTTGGTATGCGGACTCTTCGGGTTATACCACTCACAGCGCTGGGTCGTGGTTGGACCCTTGTGGCAATAAGGGCATTGAAATCGTTTAGGCTTGATCCGAATCCAAACTGGCCGATCAAAAATCGGCAAATGCCTCAAGGTAATTTCTTGATCGTCACCATGAAATTTATCAATGGTGCGTCCACATCGGCGACACACGGCTGTCTTGCTTGTGCTGACCACCGTAATCACTAATCCTTCCGGTGTTTGTTCGTATTGTTCTACCTGAACATCGGGTAAATCTAAAGGGATTTGTATCAATGGTTGAATCATGCGGGTTTAAAAATAGGGTTTCTCTCAAAAATACCCAAGACTATCCGATATCGCTAGCCATTTTCAAAAATACTATATGTAGTGGCTGCCACGGGAAATCTGGGAGAGCC
>CAYPJI010000310.1:0-2619 GCA_964411045.1 uncultured Methylobacter sp.
CGGCCACGGCGATAAAAAATATTCATATCTCGGATCGCGGCCATTTCGGCAAGACCCGGCTGTCTGCGCAACAGGAAAATGTCGATGCGCTGGGTTATGTGATTTCGGCGCGCGACATTGAAACGCATGTGGCCCGGCTTGCCGATGAGGCCAATATCGAGCTGATTTGTCCGGCCCGCGTTGTCGGCTTGATGTCCGGCGAAGATGCCATTCATGTCAGCCTGAAACGCGGCGATGAGTCGTTCAGCCTGTCGGCTAAATTGTTGGTCGGCGCCGATGGCGGCCAGTCATCGGTGCGCAAGCTGTTGGACATCGACCAGAAAGCCACTGAATACGGGCAGACGGCGCTGGTCACTACCGTCAAAACTTCCGTGCCGCATAACAATACCGCCTATGAGCGTTTTACGGCTTCCGGGCCGCTTGCCCTGCTGCCGAACGGCAACAGCGGGTGCGCCGTGGTCTGGACAAGAACTGATGAAGATGCGCAGGCGTTGATGGCAGGCAGCGAGAAAGACTTTCTGAGCGAGCTTCAGGAATGCTTTGGTTACAGGTTGGGCGAGCTTGCTTTAGCCGCTCCCCGGCGGACTTTTCCGTTGTCGCTGATACGTGCGGAAAAAATGGTTTCAGGGCGGGCGGTCATTATCGGCAATGCCGCGCATCAATTGCATCCGGTGGCGGGGCAGGGATTTAATCTGGGGTTGCGCGATGTCGTGGCGCTGGCCGAAATGATTATCGAGCAGCATGGGGATGGTCAGGATATCGGCGCGGCCGATTTTTTAAACCGCTACGCCCGGGCCAGACAGAAAGATCATAACCTTGTTATCGGCTTTACCGACAATGTCGTGCGGATTTTTTCCAATGAATGGCTGGCCCTGGCCCTGGTCAGGAACATCGGTCTGACGCTGCTCGATCATATACCGGCCGCCAAGGCGCTGTTGGCCCGGCAGGCTATGGGGCTTGTCGGCCGCATGCCGCGGCTGGGCAGCCGGAGGTAATCATGACTGAACGCTATGAAGTGATCGTCGTCGGCGGCGGCATGGTGGGTGCGGCGGCGGCCTGTGCCCTGGCGCACGGCGGCATCAGCGTGGCGCTGCTGGATAGGCGCAATCCTGAACGGCAATGGCCGAAAGAACCGATCGATAACCGGGTTTCGGCATTGACGAAAGCTTCGCAGAATATTCTGGAAATGCTCGGCGCCTGGCCGGGCATGGTACAGCGCGGCGTATGCGCCTACCGGGATATGCGCGTATGGGATGCGCGCGGCGACGGCGAATTGCATTTTGACTGTGCCGATACCGAATTCAACGAACTGGGCCATCTGGCCGAAAACCGGGTGACGGTCGCGGCCTTATGGGACGTGCTCGATACGTTGCCTTCGGCTGTTTGTTTAACACCGGCGATAGTTGCTGACATGCAGCTGACCGATAGCGGCCGGCTGATCAGGCTGGAAGACGGCCGCCGCCTTGAAGCCGATCTGGTGATTGCCGCCGACGGGCGCGAATCGGCGTTGAGAAAGATCGCCGGCATAGACGTGACCGGTTGGGACTATGATCAGGAAGGGCTGGTCGCCACCGTCACGACCGAAAAAAGCCACCAGGCGACTGCCTGGCAGCGGTTTCTGGAAGAAGGGCCGTTGGCTTTTCTGCCGCTGGACAACGGTCAAAGTTCGATTGTCTGGACCTTGAGCACAAAAATGGCAAAAAGCTATCTGGCCCTGAACGATGCCGATTTTCTCCAGGCTTTGGAACAGGCCTCAGGCGGCATTCTGGGCAAAATGCTGGCGGTCGGGCCCAGGGCCGCGGTTTCTTTGAGATTTCAATCTGCCAACCGTTATACCGACCGGCATCTCGCACTGGTTGGCGATGCCGCCCATGCCATGCATCCGTTGGCCGGGCAGGGCGCAAATGCCGGCCTGCTGGATGCGGCGGCGATTGCCGAGCTGGTGATTGAAGCCAAACAGCAGCGGCGGCCATTGTCCGGTTCCGCTTATTTACGCCGCTACGAACGCTGGCGTAAAGGCGATAATCTGATGATGATGGCGAGCATGGATGCGCTCAACAAAACCTATAGCGTGTCGTCGCCGCCCTTTATCGGCCTGCGTTCGGCTGGCATGAACTGGATTAACCACACGGCTATCGTGAAAGCGTATTTCAATCATTATGCCATGGGCTTGCGCGGTGATTTGCCCAAACTAGCCAAAGCCCAGGCTTGCTGGCAAGCCGTTCAGAGTTAGCGACAAGTGCTAAAAAGCCCGCGTTTATGCGTATTTGGTATTTACCCTGCTCGCCAGCTTCTGGTATATTCCGGAATTAGCGATTTGGTTTGCCCGCCTACAGGCTGCGCTTATTTCAGGGCAATAAAATAATAAAAATTAACTTAAGAGGTGGAGAGGTGTTATGGCTGAAGTGTTGTTTATATTAACTACTATTTTCGTGGCTTATGTCGTTTATGCGGTTGTAAACGATCAGCGGGCTACGTCTAAATCGACAGTGCCGCAGGTAAAATCTGAAAAACAGGAAGTGGCGGCAGTGCAGCCACAGGTCGCGCCGGCGCCCCAAAAAGAAGCGCCGGCGGCGGGAAGAGCCGCTGCCAGACCTGCAGCTGCAGCCAGAAGAGCTG
>CAYPJI010000311.1:0-2616 GCA_964411045.1 uncultured Methylobacter sp.
TCGGGCCGAGGCCGCCACTTGCTTATGAGGCTGAGAAATACCAGGCCTGGCACCTGAGGCGAATATTAGAAATGAAGCCTGGGATCACTGGGCTCTGGCAGGTGCAAGGGCGGAGCAAGACAGGATGGGATGATACGGTGAGGCTCGATATTCGGTATATTCGGAATTGGTCTCTAAGGCTCGATCTAAAGATTATGTTGAGAACGGTCAAGGCAGTCTTAAAGTGCAGAGGTGCCGTGTAATGTAAAGCTATGAAAATCAATTCAGAGCTTTAAGCCAAATACTTGGGAAAAACGTGACTGTGTATTGACTCGCTAACAAACTTGTTATGCGCATTAGCTTGTCTGTAAGAGTATGTCGGCGAAATAAATATTTAGACGGCCTAAGCCATGGTTGTCTTGTTTGACTAACTTAATCTCTATTAAGAGCGTGCGGGCTAAGAGGTTGAACATAAATCTCTAATACCCGACAGCTTTTATCTTTAAGTTATTTTCAGTAGATAGACAAGCTAACTTAGAGGAAAAAAGAATGATTAAAGAGAATGTAGTTTTAGGCGAGGGGGTTGCTATATATCACCCTGAACTTGTAAATCTCTACGGTTGCATGATTGGAAAAGGTACCAAGATTGGTACATTCGTTGAGATACAAAAAGGCGCTTCCGTGGGAGCCCGCTGCAAAATATCCAGCCACACATTTATTTGCGAAGGTGTCGACATCGAAGATGGTGTTTTCATAGGCCATGGCGTTATGTTCACCAATGATGTGTATCCAAGCGCTGTTAACTCGGATGGCGGCCTGCAGACTGAGGAGAATTGGCAGGTAGTCAAGACCCATGTTAAGACTCGGGCGTCGATCGGCAGCAATGCAACCATCCTTTGCGGCATCACGATAGGCGAGGGCGCCCTGATTGGCGCTGGTGCCGTGGTAACCCACGATGTGCCTGATTATGCGATCGTAACCGGCGTTCCTGCCCGGGTTGTCGGGGATATACGCGTGCGGGATAAAGGCGACGCGGCGGCGACCAGTCTGGTCTAGGCCATGACCATGGAGACTATGACAGCCGCTATAAACAACTGCTGCGCCTCGGCATTGAAAAATGCCTGGCTGTTCTTTCCTGAGAAATACAAGTTAAAAATATAAGATTTGAGGCTGTTTGCGGATCACAGGCGTTATCAGTGATTCAATGATTTGTTGGTGCTGAGCAAATTTGTCAGCTTTTAGCAATACCGAAAGCAATGCAATTATTTCCATCCAACAAGGAGAGCAGGCATGTTAAGAATAGGTATTATCGGTTACGGTTACTGGGGGCCCAATCTGGTGAGAAATTTCGCCGAAACACCGGGGCTTGCAGTGGCCGGCGTAGCAGACCTGGATCAGAAGAGACTCGAAACCGTTCAGAAACGCTATCCGGGCGTCAAAACCACAACCCGTTTTCAGGACCTGCTTGAGGACCTATCCATCGATGCCATTGCGGTAGCGACTCCAGTCAGTACCCATTTCGAACTGGGGATGGCTGCTCTGAAGGCCGGCAAGCATTTATGGCTGGAAAAGCCTATGGCAGAGTCATCGTTGCAGGCACGCAAGCTGGTCGAGGAAGCCGAGATGCGGAAGCGCGTGTTGATCGTTGATCATACGTTTATTTACACGGGAGCAATCCGCAAGATGGCGGAAATCATACAGAGACAAGATCTTGGCGATGTTTATTACTACGATTCGACCCGGATCAATCTCGGCTTGTTTCAGCGCGACGTCAACGTAATCTCCGACCTGGCCGTGCATGACTTTTCCATTCTTGATTATTTGCTCAGAGAACAGCCGGTGGAAGTGTCGGTCGCCGGAACCAACCACTTTCCAGGTACGCCGGAGAATCTGGCCTACATCTCGCTGTTTTATAATTCAGGAATGATCGCGCACAGCAACGTAAGCTGGCTGGCGCCGGTGAAGGTGCGTCAGATCTTGCTCGGAGGTAGCAAGAAGATGATCACTTACGATGATCTTGAGCCGAGTGAAAAGATCAAGGTTTACGACAAGGGCGTCAGCTTTACCGATGACCCTCAAAAAATCTACCAAATGCGGGTCGGCTATCGCACCGGAGACATGTGGGCGCCACAGTTAGACACAACAGAGGCCTTACGCGTCGAAGGAGAGCATTTCGTCGACTGCATCGAAAACGGCAAAGTACCACTGACTGACGGCTCTTTGGGCTTGCGCGTGGTGGAATTAATTGAAGCGGCGACCCGCTCGATGAACGAGCGCGGCCGAGCCGTCAAGATCAACGGAACGCCCATGTGGCAAGGAAGGGTAGTAGCATGATTCCATTTGTCGACCTCAAAGCCCAGTATGCCGGGATTAAGGATGAAGTCAACGCCGCCATTCAGGGGGTATTGGAAACCAACCAGTTTACCCTGGGAAGCGAAGTGGCAGCGTTTGAAGAGGAGTTCTCCGCTTTTTGCCAGGCCCAATACGGAATCGGCGTGAACACCGGAACCAGCGCTTTGCACCTAGCCCTTCTTGCGGCCGGGATTGGTCCCGGCGACGAAGTGATAACCGTTCCATTCACATTCGTGGCGACTGTGGCGGCCATTCACTATACCGGCGCCAAGCCCGTGTTTGTGG
>CAYPJI010000312.1:0-2613 GCA_964411045.1 uncultured Methylobacter sp.
CAGTTTTTGGCCATCAGAACCTTGTCGATGGCGCGCAGCGTGCCCGAGGCGCCGATCGCTTCATCCCAGTTTTTACGCTGGAATTTCTTTTCGAAAGGTTCCAGTTGCTGGGCTGCGAAAAGGACGGCTTGAGTCATTGCGCTTCTTGATAATCGGCCGTTCTTGAAAAAGGCATTGCTGACCGAGACGCAACCCATGGGCAGGCTCTCTTTTTTCTTGGGCGTGGCGTCCTGGCCGATAATGTATTCGGTGCTGCCGCCGCCGATGTCCATCACAAAGCGGAGGTTGGCATTGCTGCCCAGGCTGTGCGAGACGCCCAGATAAATCAGGCGCGCTTCTTCTATGCCGGAAATGATGTCGATGGGCTGATTCAGGGCTTTTTCGGCTCTAGCCAGAAATTGCTCGGCGTTTTTAGCCATACGCAGGGTGCTGGTGCCGACGGCGCGGACGCTGCCGGGCGGGAAGTTGCGGATTCGCTGGCCGAATCGCTGCAGGCACTCCAACGCTCTGTTTTGCGTGGCAATATCCAGATTGTGTTTCTTGTCCAGTCCGGATGCCAGTCTGACTGTTTCCTTAAGACGGTCGATCGTCTGCAGTTTGCCGTCGGTCAGGCTGCAAACGATCATGTGAAAGCTATTGGAACCCAAGTCTACAGCAGCGACGGTTTCAGGCGGTTTCTTTGGCACGGGCTATCCGGTTTTGTCTACGAAACTTTTAAAGATCTGATAGAATTACAAATTTTTTAGCTATCCATCTCGTACTTTCTAATGGATGCGACGCTTAATTTAACTTATTTGAAGGCTCCCGTTAAGTGTTAGTTTCAGCATGAAGGCATTATCAATCCGCAATCTCAGGAAAATCTATAATAATGGATTTGTAGCCTTAAAGGGCATTGATCTTGATGTCGAAGCCGGCGATTTCTTTGCTTTGCTAGGCCCTAACGGCGCCGGCAAATCGACGACGATCGGAATTATCAGCTCTCTGGTTAACGCCACCAGCGGTTCGGTCAGCATCTTCGGTCATGACCTGCAGCACGATAGCGCCCGGGCGAAAAGCTGCATCGGCCTGGTTCCTCAGGAAGTCAATTTCAACCAGTTCGAAACCGTCAAAAACATTCTGCTCAATCAGGCCGGCTATTACGGCATACCGCGCAAGATCGCCCTGCAGCGGACCGAGCTCTGCCTCAAGCAAATGGATCTGTGGGACAAGCGCGATACGGTATCGAGGCGCTTGTCGGGCGGCATGAAGCGCCGGGTCATGATTGCCCGGGCGCTGGTTCATGCACCTAAATTGTTGATTCTGGACGAGCCGACCGCCGGCGTCGACATCGAAATCCGGCGCTCGATGTGGAAATTGATGCAGGAAGTCAACCGGCAGGGCACGACCATTATCCTGACTACGCATTACCTTGAAGAGGCCGAAAGCCTGTGCCGCAATATCGCCATTATCAACCACGGCCAGATCGTCGAGAATTCCGACATGGCGGGTTTATTGGCCCGGCTCAACATTGATTATTTTGTGCTGGATCTGGCCGAACCGATCGACACGGTGCCGGTCATTGATGGCTATCAGATAGAGCGCGTTTCGGACAAAGTGCTGAACGTGGCCGTACCCAAAGAGAACGGATTGAACACCTTGTTCAATTTATTGACGGAAAGAAATATCAAAGTGATCAGCCTGAAAAACAGAACTAACCGGCTCGAACAATTGTTTATGGATTTGATCGACCAAGAACCTGACGAGTTGTCGCTATGAATCATGCCATAGCCCTGAGAACCATTATCAAGAAGGAAGTCCAGCGCTTTATCCGCATCTGGCCGCAGACCCTGCTGCCGCCGGCCATTACGACTGCGCTTTATTTTCTGATTTTCGGCAAGCTGATCGGCGATCGGATAGGCACTGTCGGCGGCGCCAGTTATATGGACTATATCGTGCCGGGCGTCATCCTGATGTCTGTGATCAGCCATTCGTATGCCAATGTCGTGTCCTCGTTTTATTCGACCAAGTTTCAGCACAATATTGAAGAGCTGCTGGTTTCGCCGGTAGCCAACTGGGCCATCCTGGCCGGCTATGTCAGCGGTGGCATTATCCGCGGTTTATTGGTGGGGGTCGTCGTAGCGCTGATATCGCTCGTCTTTGCCGATATTGCCGTCAATAATGTCTTGATTGCCTTATCAATCGCCGTGCTGACGGCCACGGTATTCTCGCTGGCCGGCTTTATCAATGCCGTGTTTGCGGACAGTTTTGACGATATTTCCATTATCCCGAACTTTATATTGACGCCGTTAAGCTATTTAGGCGGCGTATTTTATTCGGTCGATATGCTGCCGGGCGTTTGGCAGACGATTTCGCAGGGCAATCCGATCCTGTATATGGTCAATGCGTTTCGCTATGGCTTGATTGGCGTGACGGATGTGGACATCGGGATTGCCTTTGCCATGACCGGCGGTTTCAGCGTTCTGCTTATTCTGTTCAGTCTGTTTTTGCTGCATAAGGGTGTGGGGATTAAGAATTAGACGCTTTAGCGGAAATCCGGCATGGGCGGCTAGTTCAAGGAGTGTAGGGTACGAGACTGTGAAAGAATCCAGCCGTTCTCAAGGCGGCCAAGTATAA
>CAYPJI010000313.1:0-2611 GCA_964411045.1 uncultured Methylobacter sp.
TTGCGGTTCGAGGTAATACATTTGTTTGATTTTTCAAGCGATTGGTCATTGACCGCCAGGTGCTTGGCGCGGTCTTTTTTTGCTTGCTCCGGATAGACTTCAAGCACTTCCTGTATGAGCGCTTCAGTCTCTTCTCTTGTCATTGCTGCCATGTTGTTTCTCCTACTTATGCCGTGGGCAATCCCCCAACAGACAAGTTTTAGGACTGGAGAGCGGAGGCACCGCCCTCCAGTATTGCGGGACGGTTACTCTGCTGCGGCGATTACACCGATGATGGATTCGTCTTCTTCGTCCATCAGGCCGAATTCCATCATCAACTCTTCCAGTTCATCCATGGAAATCGGATGGGGGATAATGAGGTTCTTGTTATCGCGGATTTTCAGTGCCAACTGGCGGTATTCGTCGGCCTGTTTGGCGGTCGGGTCGTATTCGATAACGGTCATGCGGCGGATTTCGGCGCGTTGCACGACATTGTCGCGCGGTACGAAGTGAATCATTTGTGTGCCGATTTTTTCAGCCAGCGCCATGATCAGTTCATCTTCGCGTGCAGTATTGCGCGAGTTGCAGATCAGGCCGGCCAGACGCACGCTGCCTGAGTTGGCGTATTTGACGATGCCTTTGGCAATGTTATTGGCCGCGTACATCGCCATCATTTCGCCCGAACAGACGATGTAAATCTCTTGCGCCTTGTTTTCACGGATCGGCATGGCAAAGCCGCCACACACAACGTCCCCAAGAACATCATAAAAAACGAAATCGAGTTCATCATCGTAAGCGCCTTCTTCCTCGAGGAAGTTAATGGCCGTGATCACGCCGCGCCCGGCACAGCCGACGCCGGGCTCTGGGCCGCCTGATTCAACACATTTAACGCCGCCGAAGCCGACTTTCAACACATCTTCCAGTTCAAGGTCTTCAACGCTGCCGGCTTCAGCCGCCAGGCTCATGATGGTTGTTTGCGCCTTGGAGTGCAGGATCAAACGGGTGGAATCGGCTTTCGGGTCACAACCTACGATCATGACCTTGTTGCCGGCTTCAGCCAGCGCGGCGACCAGGTTTTGTGTTGTAGTGGATTTGCCGATGCCACCTTTACCGTAAATTGCACATTGACGTAATGCCATGATTTTCTCCTTACATAGAACGTTGTGGTTGATTACGCAAGGGTATAGAGCAAGGGGCGTGCCAATTGATTAGTGATTTGTTAAGTCTTTGATTATTAGGTTTTAAATGAGAGTTGTGGCAGGCTGTTTCTGCGTAGTATTGCGGACATTTTGTAGGGTTTATGTAGATTTGTTCACAGAGGTTACAAGTGTGTAGGCTGGGTTGGCGCTTAGCGGAAACCCGGCATGGGCAGCGCCGAATGCTGGGTTTAGCAACCCAGCCTACCCAGATTAAAAGCTGCGGTGCTTAAATTGGCCGCCGTTGCAGGCAGAGCCGGATTTGTCGGAAATGTCGCGAACGGAACAATCCGTAATGAGGAAAAGCTGACATCAAGCCGTTGGAGAATGATTTTAAATGTTTGTTATTTATAGACAAAAGATGATCGGCAGCAATTGGATTGCTTCTTGCTTAAGTACCGATACACATAAGCCTTAAAGGAGTTAATCATGTCTTCCAATGTATTTTCCGAAATATTGAGCGGTCTTTACGAGAATAAAATCGTGCCTTATTTAGGCCCGGGCGTACTTTTCGATGCGAAAAATAAAAAGACCGGCGAGCCGATGCCGGCCGACAGCACCAGCCTGATTCTGGCCATGAACAATGGCCAGCCTATGGCGCCCAAACTCATGTACGAGTTTCCCAGGGCGGCCATGAACCAAGAGCTAAAGCGGGGTCGGAATTTTCTGAGCCAGTTTCTCACCAAGGTCTATGGTGAAACGGAATGGACGCGCGCGGCCTTGCACGACTGGCTGGAAGAGTGGCGGCCGGCCTATGTCATCGACATCAATCGGGACACCCAATTGCAGGACAGTTACAAAGATGACGAACATACGCTGATCGTGGGCATTGCAAGAATCGCCGCCCAGCCGCATCGCTACAAGCTGTATCATTTCGACGGCAGCGATTATTTCGAGATTCCGCAGGAGCAGGTCGACCCGCGTTTGCCGATTTTATTCAAGCCGATGGGAACGCCCAGGCCTGAGGCCGACTATATAGCCTCGGATGCCGATTATGTCGATTACATCACTGAGCTGATGGGCGGCTTCGCCATTCCCGAGTTTCTGAAGGCGTATCGCAAGCAGAAGCAGTACCTGCTGATCGGCATGCCTTTGAACCGCGATTCCGAGCGCATGGTCATGAGCGATATCGTTTATGCGGCAGCCGAGCCTAAAGGCTGGGTACTGAATAAAAATCCGACCGACAAGGAAAAGCGCTTCTGCAAGAAAATGGGCCTGGAAATTCTCGATGCCGATGTGAAAGACCTGCTCGATGCCGCCGGTTTTTTGCCGCCTTATAAAAAGTCGGCGTAGAAGCGTTTGTAGCGACAGCTTTGCTTAAGCCTTATTGACCAAACCACGAAGGACCGGAAGCTCTTCGATGTTTTTGCGCGAACTTCGTGGCGGGCATGTATCCTGAGTTGCATTTATTGGTCTGTCAGGACTTGACGCTGATG
>CAYPJI010000314.1:0-2603 GCA_964411045.1 uncultured Methylobacter sp.
GAATAAGCTGCACCTCAATGCAGCCCTCTCTGTTCAAAAAATAGACGTCTCAAAATTCCCTTACCCTCACTCCGGTTATGGCTAGCTGTACGAGCTGTTTATTGACTGGTTAACAGCCATGGTACTGCGGACGCTGAAAAAACTGTGGCGTTCACTGCAAACGGGATAAACTGCGCACGCATAACATCGGTTAAAATAGAGGCATTGGGTACACCGCCCGACTTTTTACTGCCCTCGAACTGCCGTCCGTGAACGGCGTTCTCTCCCAAAGCAAGCCACAGCCTTATAGCGGCTTAATCAACTGAATTAGCAAGGAAAAAAGTTGAAAGCAAAACGTAGTATTTTAATCCTGTCCCTGTTTGCCCTATTGGAGTGCTCCATGAATACGCATGCCGCAAGCGAAGCCATTGAAGATAAAGTGAAAGAACTGCTGTCCCAAATGACGCTGGAAGAAAAAGCCGGGCAGATGACGCAGATCGACTTCAGCGTCGTGGGCACGCCTGCCGTATCAGGCGAGGAGCCCCCGATCGACCGGACCAGACTGGAAGATGCTGTGATCAATCACCATGTCGGCTCCATCCTGAACGTACCTTTCACTCCCGTCAACAGAGCCGCACCGATCGGGACCTGGCGGAAAATAACAGCCGCGATACAGGACGCCTCACAGAGATCGCGCCTGAAAATCCCGGTTATCTATGGCATTGATGCGATCCATGGCGCGACTTACACGCAAGGCTCCACGCTGTTTCCGCAGGCCATCAGCATGGCCGCGACATTCAATCCGGAACTGAGCTTCAAGGAAGGCGAAATCACGGCACGCGAAGTGCGCGCGTCGGGCCTGCAATGGAATTTCTCGCCGGTCATGGATATCGGCCGGCAACCGCTCTGGCCGCGCTTGTGGGAAACGTATGGCGAGGACGTGCATCTGGCTTCTGTCATGGGCACATCTTATATCAAGGGTCATCAGGGCGATGATTTCTCGGCGCCCGATAAACTGCCGACCTGCTTGAAGCATTATGTCGGCTACAGCTTTCCGACCAACGGCAGGGACCGGACGCCGGCCTGGATCGGCGAGCGCATGCTGCGCGAATACTTCCTGCCGACGTTCGAAGCCGGCGTACAGACCGGGTCGCCCACAATCATGGTCAATTCGTCCGAAGTCGACGGCATTCCGGGCCATGCCAACTATCAGTACCTGACCACGATCCTGCGCGGCGAACTGGGCTTTAAGGGCTTCACCGTCTCCGACTGGGAAGACATCAAGCGTCTTTATACGCGCGACAAGCTCGCCGCCACTCCGAAAGAAGCGGTCAAGATCGCCGTGATGGCCGGCGTGGACATGAGCATGGTGCCGTTCGATTTTACCTTTTACGATTTATTGATTGAGCTGGCCCGATCCGGCGAAGTGCCGATGTCGCGCATAGACGAGGCCGTGTCGAGGATTTTGACCGTCAAGTTCCAGACCGGGCTGTTCGATCCGGAACGGCCGGTTTTGCCCGCCGAAGGCAATTTCGCTACGCCCGAGGCCATGGAGACGAACCGTCAGGCCGCGCGCGAAGCCATCATTCTGGCCAAAAACGACAACCATATACTGCCCTTGAAAAAAGACGCCAGGATTCTGGTCACGGGGCCAACCGCCAATCTGCTCAGCGTCATGAACGGCGGCTGGACCATTACCTGGCAGGGCGATAACGAAAGCCTGTATCCGCAGGACAAGCTGACCGTCTTCGAAGCCCTGCAAAAAAAGTCGGCCGGAAAGGTGACCTATGTCGGCGGCCAGGCGTTTGACGATCCGATCAATATCGATAAAGTCGTTGCCGAAGCTCAAAACCACGATTATGTCTTGTTGGCCCTCGGCGAGAAACCTTATACGGAAACGCCGGGCAATATCGACTCATTAATGCTCGACCCGAAGCAAATCGATCTGGCCAACGCCGTGATCGAGACCGGCAAACCGGCCATTTTGCTGATGCTGGGCGGCCGCCCGCGCGTCATCACGGCCATTGCCGACAAAGTGCCCGGCGTGATCCTGGGCTTTTTGCCGGGCATGGAAGGCGGCGAAGCCATCGCCGACATTATCTACGGCGATTACAACCCCAACGGCAAGCTGCCTATCAGCTATCCGAGAAACACCAACGGTATCGTGCCGTACGATCACAAGCCGACCGAATCATTTGAGTTCAACACCTACAAACCGCTTTATCCGTTCGGCCATGGCCTGAGCTATACGACGTTCGAGACCCGCGGGCTGAGCGTGGAAAAGAGCCAGATTAAAATGGGCGAAAACGTCGCCGTCCATGTCAGCGTCAAAAATACCGGCACGCTGAAAGGCAAGGAAACCGTGCTGCTTTATCTCAACGATGTCGCGGCTTCCGTGACGCGGCCTGTCAGGCAGCTCAAAGCCTTCAAAAAGGTCGAGCTGGAACCGGGGCAGGAGCAAAGCCTGAGCTTTACCCTGACGCCGCGCGATCTGTCGTTTATCGGCGTCGACATGAAGCGCATCGTCGAGCCCGGCGAATTTAAGGTGATGGTCGGCAATGAAACGGCCGGTTTTTCCGTAACGGAATAGCAAATTGTAGGGTATGCATCGCATACCTTTTTCG
>CAYPJI010000315.1:0-2602 GCA_964411045.1 uncultured Methylobacter sp.
TGACCGATGCGAACCTGACGGATGCCGATTTCTCCCGGGCCAATTTGCAACAGGCGAATCTGGCCGGCACTGAGCTGGCAAGAGCCGATCTTTCGGGCGCCGATTTGCGCGGCGCCAATCTAGTGGCGGCCAAAAATGCCAACAGCGCCATCATCGATAGCGAAACGGATTTCACTGACGCCATCTGCCCCGATGGCGTCAGTGTAGACGGGATGCAGGTTACGACCTGCGTCGGGCACGGCTTTTAAAGCCATTGCCCGAGTTTCAAGGAAGAAATTTTGATGTCTGTCCCCAGGCATTGAGGGTCGGGGGACAGACGGTTATTTTTATAACATAGTTAGGAAAATTCATGAAAGAAACATCACTTCTTAGCGCCATGCTCGGCGTTTTGGCTATCACCTCCACCTCGGCAATGGCAACAGGATTTGTGACTTTGCCGTCAACGGGCTTTACGGTGTCCGGCGGCACCTCAGCCTATACGCTCTGCAATACAACCGGGGACTTCGGCTCGCAGGAATCCACGCCGCCGACATTTTCTCCCAATGGCGGCGCCAACAACACCTGTGCGGTATCCAGCAGCACCCCGCCTTTGACCGGCTACACCAAAGTGGCGGAAGCTACGCGCAACCTCATTACTAGCGGCATCACTGTCGGTACGCTGACCGACCAAGTTTGGCGAAACTCAGCCGGTACAAGCTGCGTCTATGCCGCCAAAATCCGCATGAACAACGTCGATTCCGACCCCAACACAGCGGGCACACAGTATTTTGAAGTCAATGACGTTCAGCGCGCCGGTTTCAGAGACCGGGGCCCGGTTTCCATTGCCTACAACTTCGTGACCCGCGGCGCAGGACAGTCCGACGAAGTGCTGTTCCGGGCCGGGCTGACCAATACTGCGGTGGTACATGCACCGGGCGACGACGACCAGCCGCTGACTTCAGTAGCGCCGATCAGCACCAACTGGGTAGACTTTACATCGGACGTGAACTACAACGATCCGGACGGTTCCTCCATGCGCGATTCCTCATGGTTCTACGTCAAGAGTGGCTGTACATCGGCTACTCCGGCGGCACTCAGCGGCGCCTTGAAGATCCGTGAAATGGGTCAGGAAGGTCAGGCCGAGCGCACAATTACACTTTCCGGTTATGCGCCGGCCGGGGCTAATACCCAAAACTAATGAGGCGGTTATTAGCCGTTTCACTCCAACCTGATGGCTGGATAGGACAATAACCTGTCAGTCTGGAACGACGGTTGGGCCTGACGCACCTCGGCGGCCGGCTGGCAGCCGGGGGAACGCCAGAAATAGTGATCTAAAGGGCGGGCATGATGGGATATTTCAATTCTCAGCATCCCGCCCTTTCCATTAAAAAGGGCTTTAGCCCTTCATGACGAGGGGTGCCGGCTCAAGCGGCGCCTTTCCTTGTTACCTATACGCTGCCGGACTTGCAGGGCTTATCCCTGGTCACTGTGCTCATCATGAAGATTCGATACCAGATATCCCTTTTTTCTCAGGTAATTGACTGAAACGGACAAGGCCACGGCTAGCAAAACGAACACAGCCAGAATTGCGAAGAGCGGGCGGCTCTCGTCGAACCCGTAGAGATAATAGGTCTTCCATGCAACCAATGCGCTGCCGATCAGCAGTGCCTCGACGATCGTTCCGGTTTCCTTGTCGAGCGCTTTGCGCCAGTTATAATGGTCGAATTCCTGCAAAGTTTTACCCAAGCCGCGCAGATTGGGCCAGAAGCGATTGACGGTTTTCGTGAAATTGTCAAACTCCTGACCAAACTTTTTCCTGAGAAAATCCTCTTCCGCCGAGATGACGGCGAGATAGACAAATCCGAAAGACAAGAAGATCAGCAGGCTAAGCAGGGGCGAGCCGTAGAGCAGGCTCAACCCCATTGTTATCAGGAAATTCCCTACATACATCGGATTGCGCGTGTGTGAGTACAACCCTTTCACGACCAGCCTGGTGGCATACACTTGCCGGTTTTTTCCGCCGCGATGAATGTAGGCGAAGCCGATGGTCGCCAGGCGCAATGCTTCGCCGGCCAGAGCGGTCATGAGCCCGAGAATCACCATCATCTGGTCGAGCGCGTGGCTTCCGAGAAGCAGGGACGGTTTAATCATGATGATCAGTGCGATCGCGATTCCAGGCAACAGCAGCTTGCGCGTGTGATATAAGATATTGCCCGTGGAGACCAGGAAACGGTTAAATGGGCTGATGGTGACCGACTGCATGGCAATGAACTTCCTTAAAAAATAGGGTGAAAATTATGTTCCGGACTTTGAGTCCGGCACGTTCCCGGTAAAAAATCCAGCCCGCCGGGTTGGCGGCTGAAGCTTGCTGCCAAGGGCTAGGCAATCAGGCGTCCGTTCCGCGCGGAATGGCATCCTGGGCAGTGTAATTATTCAGTGCTCTAGTGTAAAGTAGGAGGCTAAAATATAAACTTTGTCGACCGGCAAGATCTTGCCAGCCGATAAACAGGTTTTTCTAGCGCAATTAATTTTGGGATTTCTATGTGCAAAGATCAAGTTTTTAAGGAACAGATTCAAAAGACTGCGGATTTTAAATTCGGTACAGCGGTTGCCAATGTATTTG
>CAYPJI010000316.1:0-1524 GCA_964411045.1 uncultured Methylobacter sp.
AATATATCGGACAGATGTAAACGGGGGTATTTTTTAAGCTTATCTTTTAATATGAAGTGAACATCTGCGATTTCTGAAATTGGTGATATATTGTAATATTCAATATCTGAGCAATTAGATTCTAGTGACGGAAGGGAAAGTAGTGTATTGAAATCAACATGTCCATCGACTATAGGTATATTCGAGACAAAAATAATATCCCATACAATGTTCTTATATTCCTTAATTTTATAAATATCCGATAGTATTTTTTCTCGACAAACAGACAAAGAGTACCCATCTCTGACAACAAGGTATATTTTAATTTTATTAATAGACAGAGAGCCATTTTCATAAAGAATAGCTTCATCCATGATGAATTCATAATGTCTAAGAAATAACGTTATTTTCTCATAAATCAATGAGTCCATTATATTTATCCTTTGATGGTGACTAATCACAAAAAGTAAAGTGAACTCCAATGTCCAGACAAATTATCGTCTAGTTTAAGATAGAGCCCTGTTCACACTCCAGCTGAATGGCGCTGTCCCAATCCTGCGGTATAGGGACTGATGTCTCTCCCGTATCGTTAAATTTATCCACTATCTTAGCACCGCCACCAATCGCCGTTTGATACACCTCATTCGGCGTTTTGTAGCTCAGCGATTGGTGTCACCGCTCCTCGTTGTAGAACAGGAAGTACTGAGTCAACCCATCACTAGGTTCTGCATGCCGTCGTACTTCTTCAAATAGACGTCTTCATATTTCACCGTCCGCCAGCCGCTCGACAAAGATATTGTCCAGTGCGCGGCCTCGGCCATCCATGCTGATGGTAATGCCGTTCTCCATTAACACGCCAGTAAAGCGCTCACTAGTGAACTGCGAGCCCTGGTCGGAATTGAAAATTTCCGGCACGCCATAGTTTGTAATAGCGTCTTCCAGGCAGTCCATACAACACCCTGCATCCATCGCCGCCAGGACAAGACCTTGCGGCTATACCAGTCGATAATCGCCACCAGATAAACAAATCCACGAGATAGCCGAATGTAGGTGTGTCGGTGCTCCACACCTGATTCGGACGAATAATGCCGACCCCTCGTAATAGATACGGATAAAGCTTGTGTTGCGGATGCGGCTTGCTGGCATTAGGACCCGGAGCCATGCCAACCAGACCCAACTGCTGAATCAAACGCTGAACTCGCTTGCGATTGACGCTGTAGCCAGCATCCTGAAGTTAACGCCTCATCCGCCGTGAGCCGTAAAATGGGTGACGCGTGTGCTCTTCATCCAGCAATTTCAATAAAATGAGTTCGCTCATCAACGTCTTTCAGCCCTCGTTTTTTCCTTGCATACACGACCGAGCGCGTAACCTTGAGCAGTTGGCATTGCCTGGAGAGCGCTATCGCGTTTCCCGGATCTAGCCAACTCCGGCGTTCATCTATCGGCTGATCCCAGACTTTGTTTAAGCCAATCCAGTTCCATGTTCAACTGCCCTATTTTGGCGTATAACCGCTCCGGATCGTTCTGGGCGCTGACCGGATTCGG
>CAYPJI010000316.1:1534-2571 GCA_964411045.1 uncultured Methylobacter sp.
GAAGTTCATAGAGATCACCACCGGTTCGTCCGACTGGGCGCTGACCGGTTTCGGCCCGCGTTTACCTTCAAACAGGCTGCCCGCCTTGTCCAGCAATTCCTTTTTCCATTGACTCACCTGAGTCGGATGGACGCCATGCTCTTGCGCAATTTCATTGATCGTTTTCACTCTCTTGATTGCTTCTGGCAACCTTGGCCTTTTGGGCGCCTGTAAATATTTTTCGCTTGTTTTCGCTCATTTCCTATCACTTATTTTCCGACAAGTCATAGCTTAAACTACTGTCCGGTTTTCAGGGTCCACTTTACTATCAATAATACGGACAGTTTTACGCAGCAATCGTCCCGTAATCACTGAATTCGTCGAATAGTTGGGCTATTTTTTCGCAATCTCTGCTCAGACCTAACTTATCGAAAAGGCGTAACAGCAAGTGCTGATTGAATTTTTTACGTTTCCAGGAAGCAATGGAAATCACCGTTTCCTGAGTCGTCTGTTTTTGACGTCGATCTTCAAGCTTCAAGAGATTCAGCGCCGTCAATGACGCATTGGCCTGCATCTGTATCGCTTCTTTACAGCGGGCCTGGCAATCCATGAGCCCGGTATATTGCTTGGCATCACGAAACAAAAATTCGATTTGAAAACGCGCTTTATAGTAGTGAACGATTTTGACAGGATCCAGAGCCGCATCCGTTGAGAACAGAAGCGCATAGCCTTCTTTGCCTTGTTGCCTGGCATGCAGCAGGACAACCCAGAGGTTTCGCTTAAAGCGTTTGCAATAGACCATCTGGCTGTAAAGATCAAGCCCTCTTCGAGTGTGAGGTGACAGTCAAAGCGCGCTTTCTCAGAACCAACGCGAAAAACGTTTTTCATGCATGTCGCTGTAACGGCTTAGGTTACGAAACGTCGCCTTGCCTTGAAACAATCTCAACACTGAAAACAACCTATCAGAAAAAGTCTTTGTGGCTTTTTGACGCTGGACATTGAGGCTAGAGCAGTTATCTATTACGTAGAAACATAGCCTGAATGCCTGAAGAGATTGA
>CAYPJI010000317.1:0-1925 GCA_964411045.1 uncultured Methylobacter sp.
GGCCAACTGGCGGCCAAGCGGCGCTATGATGTCATGGAGGAACAGTACCACCTCAATGATTGTTTCGAATGCGGCTGCTGCAGTTATGTCTGTCCGTCCAATATTCCCTTAGTGCAGTACTTCAGAATCGCCAAAGTACTGAATCGAGAAAGGCACCTGAACAATGGCTGAAAAATCACCCAAAATTGACATCCGCACGTCGCCTTACATCCGGCGCGCGCCTACCGTCCCTGAAATCATGCGCCATGTGGTTTATGCCTTGCTGCCGATCTGCGCCTATTCGGTTTATCAGTTCGGCATCAGCGCCTTAGCCTCGATGATCGTGACGACTGCCGCCGCTGTCGGGACCGAGCACTTTTTCTGCCGCATGGCTGAGAAGCGCTCGACCATCGGCGACTTCAGCGCCGTCATCACAGGCTTGCTGCTGGCTTTGACATTGCCTCCGGGCTTTCCGTTATGGATGGGCGCAGTCGGCGGTTTCGTCTCGATCGCGCTCGGCAAAGCCCTGTTCGGTGGGCTGGGATTCAACGTCTTCAATCCGGCTCTGGTCGGACGCGCATTCGTCCAGGCCGCGTTTCCGGTCGCGATCACGACCTGGACGCCGGCTTTTGCCCTGAACCGTTTCAGTGAATTCATTCCGTCCACGCTGGCCTTCCCGTTCATGATGGCCGATCCTACGGCCGAATGGACGCTGAACACAGCCATTGACGGCTTCACCGGCGCGACGCCGCTGGCGCTGATGAAATTTCAAGGCGTCATGACTGACGCGAAGGATTTGTTCCTGGGCACGGTCGCAGGCTCGGCCGGCGAACCTTCGTCCTTGCTGATTCTGTTTTGCGGCGCTTATCTGGTGTACAAGAAAATGCTCGATTGGCGCATCACTGCTGCGGTCATTTTCGGCACCTTCATAACGGCCGGATTTTTTCATCTGATGAACCCGTCTCAATATCCAAGCGCCAGCTTCATGATATTTTCGGGCGGCCTGATGTTTGCGGCCGTTTTCATGACCACCGACATGGTGTCATCGCCGGTCACGCCGTTGGGCATTTTCATTATCGGTTTTTTGGTCGGTTTCATGACGGTCATCATCCGCCTGTTCGGCGCCTTGACCGAAGCGGTCATGTATGCCATTTTGTTCGGCAATGCCGCAACGCCTATTATTGAATCTTTCACTCAGCCGCGTATTTTCGGCGCACGCAGAGATAAGGACTAAGCATGAGCAATCCCGATCCGCAAATTCCGCAGCTGCCTTCCAGTCTGTCATTAATTCAGAAATTAGGCGCCGTCGCTTTGATATCCGGCCTGCTGGTCGCCCTGGTTTATGAGTATACAAAACCCATGATAGCCGACAATCAGCGTGTGGCACTGGAAGCTGCTCTGTACAATGTGTTGCCGGCCAGCGCCAGCTCGCGCCTGACCTTTCGCCTGGAGGACAATGAACTCACGCTGGTCCCGGACGATACGCCCAATGAGGGCGATCTGATCTATGCCGGCTACGACAACGACCATAAGCTGGTCGGCATCGCCTTGACGGCGGCGGCGCAGGGTTATCAGGATATGGTAAAGATTCTGTACGCCTATGCCCCCTACAGCAGTTGCATCAAGGATTTTGTCGTCCTGAAAAGCACGGAAACGCCGGGTTTTGGCGACAAGATCGCCACCGACGAAAGTTTCCTGAAAAATTTCGAATGCCTGGACGCCAAAGTGAACGTCGATCAATCGGCCCTAACCCATGCTATTAAAACGGTAAGGCACGGCACCAAGAAGAATCCCTGGGAAATCGATGCGATCGCCGGCGCCACGATTACATCCAATGCCGTCGGGCGCATGCTCGATAAAAGCGGACAGCTCTTCCATCCCGCTATCGCCCAGAATTTAAACCTGCTGGAAAATGCCCAGCGCTCAACCCAACCCTAGAGAGGTGA
>CAYPJI010000317.1:1948-2555 GCA_964411045.1 uncultured Methylobacter sp.
TGTATGTCAACGCCTGCCCCTAAACAAGAAACACCGGTGACACTGGAAATATTTACCGCAGGGCTGTGGAAGGAAAACCCGATCTTCGTCATGATGCTGGGCTTGTGCCCTACCCTGGCCGTCACCAACTCGCTGGCCAATGCGCTGGCCATGGGCGCGGCCACTATTTTCGTGCTGGTCGGTTCCAATGCCCTGGTTTCGGGACTGCGCCATTTTATCCCCAAGCAAATCCGCATCACGACTTACATCATTATCATCGCCACATTCGTGACGCTGGTGGATTATCTGATTCAGGCCATCAGCCTGGACATGTACAATGCCTTGGGCGCGTTTATCCAGCTGATCGTCGTGAACTGCCTGATTCTGGGCCGCGCCGAAGCCTATGCGTCCAAGAACTCATTCAACAAATCCGTCGTCAGCGCCGCCGGCATGGGGGTGGGCTTTACCTTCGCACTGGCCTGCCTGGGCAGCGTCAGGGAACTGCTGGGTTCCGGCAAACTGCTTGGTTTTCAGGTTTTCAGCGACAGCTTTGAACCGTGGGTCGTCATGATCCTGCCGCCCGGCGGCTTCATCGTACTGGGCAGCTGGCTGTTGCTGTTCAAATGGG
>CAYPJI010000318.1:0-2549 GCA_964411045.1 uncultured Methylobacter sp.
ATGGCCCGGGCCAGTTTTTCGTGCCCGACGAACTTGACCCCGGCTTCTTTAAAGGCCTTGTTGCCGTAAATATGGTCCGGGTGGACATGCGTGTTGATGACATAGCAAACCGGCTTGGAAGTAGCATGTTTGATCGCCAGTTTCAAAGATTCGCCCTGCTGCGGATTGCCGCCTGTATCAATAACCGCCACACAGCGTTCGCCGACAATAAACCCGATATTGGCGATAGCGCCATGATTTTTAGTATCGGGCAATTCATGCACACCCTTATGCGTGTAAATGCCGGGAGCGACTTCCGCTACTGACAGGACCTGTGCAGCTGCTACATAGGCACTGCTTGCCGACAGAATTAATGCAAACAAAAATCTCATATTATCCTCTGGTAAAAACCTGAAACTTATTCATTTAAGGCATAATTCCAGAAATGCCTTGGTCACCCGGGACTGAATGATCTGCCTGGGCGCAACAATATTCAAATGCCAGAACAGGCCGTCCGGCGGATTGATGCGCCGCGCCACCAGGCCTTTGGCCTCATGGCGCAGCGCCTGTGAAGAGGCGAAACCGATGCCGAGCCCTGCCCTGACCGACTCTTTGATGCCTGAAACGCCGGTCACTTCGATGCTGACGGGCGCTACAATGCCGGCTGCGGCCAACGCCCGCTCGACCACATGCCTGGCGCCCGAACCGGGTTCGCGCCAGATCACCGGATGCCGGGTAAAAACCTCCAAAGGCACGCTTTCCGGATACTCCTGCGCTACACTGTGATCCTCCGGCAAAACCAGCACGATTTCATCATCCTGCCACGGCAAAACTTCGTAATTGCCTGGCAATTCATCCTCGTCCACCGGACCTTCAATAAAGCCCAGATCAAGGTCGCCCAGGTTGCGGATGATTTCCGCCGTATCCCAGGTCTTCATAAAGACCTGAACGCCCGGATACAGCTTCTGCAGCTGCACGACATGCTGAGGCAGATAAAAACTGGCGATCGTAGTCGTGGAGCCCAAACGCAGAAAACCGGTATTGATCTGTTGCAAGCAACGCACATAGTCGATAGCCTGATTGAAATCGGCATCCATTTTCTGGGCATATTCCAGCAGGCCTTTACCGGCCGGAGTCAGTTCGATCTGATGGCCTTTGCGCTCGTAAAGCGCCTCACCGACCTCGCTCTGCAGCAGCTTTAGCTGTCCCGAGACGGCCGGCTGCCCCAGGTGCAGATGCTGCGCGGCCAGCGTGATGCTCTTGAAATGGGCAACGACGGCGAAAGTAAGCAAATGGTTGGGATTCAATGCAATTTCCTGAAATTTTATTCAAGTATTTTATAGTTTTTATTGGACTGTAGCTCTAAAAAAAGCCACAAATATTAGCTCTCTATAATATCATCGTTTGTGATGTTTATTTTAAAAAAGACGATTTGAAATAGATATTACAGCTGCAATTCAAATTCTGTCCGCTAAAGTTTAGCAGGCGGCACCATCGAAACGCAGAAGAAGGAAAAGGAGAAAGTGGGTAATAATTGCGCCAAATTAATGCCCATTGCGAAAAATGGACCCGGCCTTGATGCAATTTAAGGCATCTTCAAGATTATCGAAAACGCCCCAACACCTGAACTGCTCACCAGCACCGGTATTTAAGTAATGAACCGAAAATCCATGTTCACTGCGAATGATAAAAGGTGATTTGGGGCTCAACACATTAGGTAAAAAGAGCGGATTAATCAGGTATCCATCAACAAAATCTTCAGCCCAATACTCAGTATCATCGTCAAGTTTAAACTTAGTCATGATTACCTCCAGGCCTTAACCTTAGTCATAATCATGATGACCATTTGGTCCCAGGATTGTTAATCTGTAGCTGACTGACTTAAGTTTTTATTTTCCCGCTCCGTCCCGGAAGTTACCGTTGGTTAAAGCAGTTTAAAACCGTGCTAAGCCTTGGGGCCTAATTGTGCTTGAAAGGCATATTTTTAGCGTAACCCAGGGCATCTTCAAGATTATCAAATATACCCAAACAGATGATGCATCCCCTAATTAAACAATGCACTGAAAATTTATGACCGATATGACGCATGATGAAAGGCGATATTGGTATCGGCCTTTCCTCCAACAAAAGCGGATCAATTAGATACCCATCGATAAAATCCTCTGCCAAATACTCAGTACCATCATCAAGCGTAAATTTAGAATAGCCATCGACAAAATCCTCGGTCAAACACTCAGTACCATCGTCAAGTTTAAATGGCCTCATGATGTTCTCCTAGTGTTAATACTTAGGTCTTAATACTTAATCATCATAGACTACTTAATCTTTGGATTGTTAATCTGAAACTGGCAAAAAATTTTCTGATTATTTAAGTTTTGGCATTAATACTCGAGCGGATAGCCAGCCGATACTGGCAAGTGGATACGTTTTTTACTTAATAACTGATGTTACGCACGAATCGATCTATGCTGCTGTTTTAGTTTGCTGCGATACCGTGTCGGTGCGAATTCATTTATGCCCCTTGCGGGTACTTGTGCCCCTTGCGGGTACTTGTGCCCCTTGCGGGTACT
>CAYPJI010000319.1:0-2534 GCA_964411045.1 uncultured Methylobacter sp.
CTGCGGCCGGCAAGCTGGTGTTCGGCATCTTCGCAGCCCTATCCGAGTTTGAGCGGGAACTGATCTCCGAGCGAACGGTAGCTGGATTGGCCTCGGCTCGTGCCAGAGGCCGAAAGGGCGGACGGCCGTTCAAAATGACAGCCGCCAAGCTGCGGTTGGCCATGGCGGCCATGGGTCAGCCGGAGACGACCGTCGGGGCTCTCTGCAAGGAACTGGGCATTACCCGGCAGACTTTATACCGCCATGTTTCACCTAAAGGGGAACTGCGTCCAGATGGTGTGAAACTGTTATCTCATGGCTAAAACCATCGATGGTGACTTCCTTCACTGGCAGCCTCCTGTTATTATTTAATAATTATTAGGCCATGGCATGGAGTGCGAGCGGTGAACTATGGATTACGAACTTAGGCCCGCGACATCTGATGATTACGCCTACTGTTACCGCCTCACTAAAAGGAACATGCAGAATTTGTTCTGTAAACACTGGGGAGGCTGGGTTTCAGCAGAGTTCCGTAAAGGATTCGTGGTTGAAAACATAGCCATGGTGATCATTGCTGGTAAACGGGCGGGTTATCTCAATATTATAAGAGAACCCTCATTCATTTATATAGACAACATCCAGCTATCTCCCGCTTGGCAGAATCAAGGAATTGGCACCAGTCTTTTGAATTGTCTACTTGATACTCACTCAGGAATCAGCATTCGCCTGACAACCTTTGAAGACAACCCAGCCAAGCGGCTATATGAGCGAATGGGATTTGTCGTTTTGGCAAGAAATGGCATGACCGTTAAAATGGAAAAAACAGCCCGACAAAGCGATATACCAGAGCCGCTAACACGGTCCAGTGACTTTTGACGTTGGATATTTATAAATGTCCAGGATCTGCGTCATATTTGATTTGGACGGTACGCTCGTCGATAGCGAGGGACTTTGCAATCAAGCGTTTCTCGATCTGCTTCCGCAGTTGAACGAGACAGTGGCATCATTGACCCAACGGTACCGGGGCAAAAAATTGGCTCAAATTCTTGCCGATCTTGAACGCCGTCTTTGCCGGAAATTGCCTGATGCTTTTGAAAAACAGTATCGCCAACGTGTTGCGGAACTCTTTTCTCACGAGCTGAAACCGATGCCCGGCGTTTTTGAAATGCTTGATATCATGAATTTTCCTAAGTGCATCGCCTCAAGCGGGCCGCCTTTAAAAATCCGCCAGGCGCTGCAAGTCAGCGGCCTCGCACCTTATTTTGGCAATAACCTCTTCAGTTCGTATGAAGTGGGTTCCTGGAAGCCTGAGCCTGGGTTATTCCAATACGCCGCCAAGGCAATGGGCTTTGTGCCTAGCCAATGCGTGGTGATAGAAGATAGTGAAGTGGGGATTGAGGCTGCCGCAGCAGCCGGCATGAGAGCATTCCAGTATGTGCGAAATGGCGAAACCTCCTCCTGGAGAGCCGGAGATGCAGTGCTATTTGACGATATGTTGCAGCTGCCTCAATTGCTCACTCATACCCAACTTATTGATCCAAAGGACGCGGGTTGATGGGGCTGCGTCGCGCATGGCGGCGTCATCTGAATTAGGTCCCATTTACGAGCTAAATCAACATAAGATGGGCTGAATATTGCGAAACAAGGGATTAGGTCTATAGTCAATGGCATGGTGCCGCTTCTGCACTTGAGCGGGACACTGCATTGATGCGTATCTCTTTTTTATTTTTAACATTAGGCATGGAGGCAACAATGCATCCGCGACACATCGCGCTGGCCGTCTTGGTGGTGGCCATTTGGGGATTTAATTTCGTCGTCATCAAAGTGGGTCTTAAAGAGCTACCGCCCATTCTGCTTTGCGCGCTCAGGTTCTTTCTCGCCGCTTTTCCGGCGGTCTTTTTTATCAAACGCCCCACCATACCTTTCCGTAGCGTTATAGCCTTCGGACTGGTGATGTTCGCGTCTCAGTTCGCGCTGCTGTTTTCTGGCATGTATGCCGGAACAACGGCCGGCATGGCGTCTTTAATGCTTCAGGTTCATGTGTTTTTCACGGTCGCACTGGCTGTCGTATTTCTGGCTGAACAGCCATCTATCTGGCAGATCAGCGGCGCCTTGACAGCATTTTCTGGCATTGGGTTGGTGGCCGCCCATACTGGCGGCGAAATCTCGGCGCTGGGCCTGATTTTAATCGTTGCTGCCGCTGCCTCATGGGGCATAGGAAACCTGATTGCCAAGAAGCTCGGTAAAGTCGATATGCTGGCACTGGTAGTTTGGGGAAGCCTCATTGCTTGGCCGCCACTCCTGCTGCTGTCGTATCTACTGGAGCAAGGCAGCTGGAGCCTTGAAGGCATGGCTCATCTTTCATGGCCCACTATCGGGGCGGTCGGCTATATCGCCTATCTGTCAACTTTGCTGGGGTTTGCCGTATGGAGTTGGCTGCTGAGCCACTATCCCGCGGCAACAGTGGCGCCGTTTACTTTGCTGGTGCCGGTATTCGGCTTTACGAGTTCAGCGCTGGCCTTGGGGGAGCCGAATACCGGCACCAGCAAAGTAAA
>CAYPJI010000320.1:0-2532 GCA_964411045.1 uncultured Methylobacter sp.
CAGGGCATAGGCCAGCACATCCCGCCTGAAATTGCGCGACCTGACCGGCCGGCGCTCCTTGTTGTCGTCGGCCTTCACGCGATGGATCAGCGACCAGAGCGTATTGGACACCAGGCTGGCCAAAATATAGCCCAGCAAGATCCATTCGGCCTGCCGGCCCAGATACCAGACCAGCGAGATCGAGAGCACCGGCCGCAGGATGCTGTCGGTGGTCTGCCACAGGCTGGCGCCCCGCTGCTTGCGCTCGCCGATCAGCAACTGGATGCCCAGCTCACGGCGCACCGTGACCGCCAGCAGGACGCCTGCCAATGCATACAGCCAGCTGTCGTTGTGGGTCAGATAGCCATAGGCGGCGCCGCCCGCTACCAGAAAGAGGATCGCCAGCGTCGTGGACCGGGCCGTCAGTCTGGCCACGACGCCATGCAGGTCGGCGCGCTCCTGCCTGTTCTGGCACTCCGGCAAAATCCGCATGCCGGCACAGATGAAAGGATAGGAAAAAAGGCTGACGCCCAGCGCGACAAAGCCGTTCAGCAGGGCAACCTGCCCGTAAGTCTCCGGCGCGACCAGTTCGGTCAGGATACGGGTGCCTGCCAGCAAGGCCAGGGCCGATGCCAGTTGTCCGAACAGCGCCCAGAACGCGTCGCCGAATAATCGTCTTTCTTTCAATAACCCAGACATAGTGCGTCTCGCTGTCAGTAAGGGCGCCCAAAATGGGAATCCGGGATTACCGGACCGGATTGCAACGGCATCTTGCTGGGCAGGCCGGTGCCTAATACGGTTCCCCACAGGTACATCAGTATCGCATTCTGCGGGAAATACTCCCACATGTTGAAAGTCAGTCCCGCGACCAGAATAAACATGATGACCAATCCCTTGTTGGGATGCAGAGACACTCGGGTCGTCATCCATAAGAAACCGACATAGGCCAGCAGGCCGATCACGCCATAGCCATTCAGCAGGAATAAATACAGACTGTCGGAATCGAACTGGCCTGGAAAATACTCGGCGCCATAGAGAACGTTGATGGTATTGGAACTGAGCCCCAGTCCCCAGCCAAACAGAACATCCTCAGGCCCGTCAATATAATTGGAAAAGATTCGCTGCCACAAATCCAGACGGCCATCCTGAGTCGGGTCCGCGTCGTCGCGACCGGAAAGCAGGGGGCTGGAGGCCAGGACCAAGGCGCCGACAGCCAGTAGCGGCGCCGGCATGACCAGCGCCCAGCGGTCGCGCGGACGCAGCGCCGCATAGATCTGGAAGAATACGACCAGCAGGGCGCTGATCAGCGCCGTACGCGAACCGCTCAGCAGCGCCAGGAAGATGCTCACCGCCATCCACTTGCGCATGCCCGGCACCAGGGCGAACAGCAGCGAGCACGTCGCCATGGCTGCTCCGAACAGGTTGGGGCTGACGAAAGTGCCGAAAGGCCGGCCGCCGCCCAGCAGCGACACGCCCAGTATCGGCGGCGCCCACAAGGCCTGGGTGATCGCCAGTACGGTCTGGAGCGCAATGTAATAACGAAGATAATGCGCGAATTTATAAAGGACGTATTCGCCGGCGCCCAAACGACTGGTCGCAAAGCCGACCAACGCCACGGGCAGGTATTCGAAAATGCGCAGCCCCGCCATCGGCACGACCAAAGGCAGGTCCAGAGAAAGCGCATAGGCGACTTCACCCAGCACATAAGTGGCTATCACGGTAAGAAAGGCAAACACGGGCGCGATCAGGATGCCTTGCCGCAGGCGCGTCTCGAGAAATCCATAGACGATGAGCACCAGCAGCATGACTTCACGCAGTATGCGCAAGCCGAAGTCCTGCTCGCCGTAAACCTCTTTAACACCGTTCCAGTTCGACTCCATTTGAGGCAGCGCCGCCACGGTCGACGCGCAGACCAGCGCGAACAGCAGCACCGGCAGATCTTTCTCCAGGCGCAGGTTCATCGCTTAAGCCCGTTCCTCATCCATTACGAAAGGCCGGTCATCATCCATCGCCAAAGGCGGCAGAACTTCGGCTTCGGGTTCCTGGTTTCTTCTGAACCAATCCTCAACCGCCTGATAGCCGGGGATTTTTTCAGTCAGGCTTTTTTGGTTCTCATCGATTTGGCTGCCGTAGGCATAACCATAATAAGGTGAATACGATGAGCCTTCCTTCATGTTGTTGATAATGAAGCCATTCGGTTTGATGCCAACCTGCTGGAAGCGTTTAAAGCTGACTTCCAGCTCTTGGGCTGTATAACGGCCTTCCTTGACGACCAGGAACGTGGCGTCGGCATGCTTGCCCAGAATAGCAGGGTCTGTGGCGCCTAAAATCGGTGGCGAATCAATCACAACATGGTTGTAAAAGCTCTTCAACTGCTCGATGATCTCTTCCAGATTACCGATAACCAGCAATTCTGCCGGATTCAGTACCGTGCTTCCTTTCGGTATGAAGTCCACCCCGACTTCGGGCAGGCTGACGATAACTTCGCCCAGCGTAGCCCGGCCGGCCAGCAGGTCGGAAAGCCCGGGCTGGCGGTCGACGGAAAACGCGCTG
>CAYPJI010000321.1:0-2521 GCA_964411045.1 uncultured Methylobacter sp.
ATACCCACTTCGCCAAGTTCAGCCGGAGCAAATACCATTTCCGCTAATCCGGAAAATATCTCCTTTTCTGCACTTACGATGTCTACATGTATGGTCATGGTCATTGTCGGTTACCTGCTTCAATCTCTCCCGGCAGTTAACCGGGAGGTACATCTATAAAGTATGGAGGCTTACTTCATGCCTTTCGCTTTTTCAAGCGCTTCGCCAATGGTGCCGACCATGTAGAAAGCTTGTTCAGGAACATTGTCGTATTCGCCGTCAATAATGCCTTTGAAGCCTGCGATAGTATCTTTCAGTGAAACATACTTGCCTGGTGAGCCGGTAAATACTTCGGCAACGAAGAAAGGCTGAGACAGGAAACGCTGGATTTTACGCGCTCTGGCCACCGTCAACTTGTCTTCTTCCGACAACTCATCCATGCCCAGGATCGCGATGATGTCTCTCAACTCTTTATAGCGTTGCAGCGTACCTTGAACTTTACGCGCCACGTCATAGTGCTCCTGGCCGATAACCAGCGGATCAAGCTGGCGGCTGGTTGAATCGAGAGGATCGATCGCAGGATAAATACCCAGCTCGGCAATCTGACGAGACAGTACGACGGTCGCATCCAAGTGCGCGAACGTAGTCGCAGGCGACGGGTCGGTCAAGTCGTCCGCAGGTACGTAAACGGCCTGGATAGAGGTAATAGAGCCGGTTTTTGTTGAGGTAATACGTTCCTGCAACACACCCATCTCTTCCGCTAATGTCGGCTGATAACCTACCGCAGAAGGCATACGGCCTAACAATGCGGATACCTCGGTACCCGCCAGGGTATAACGGTAAATGTTGTCGACGAAGAACAGCACGTCGCGGCCTTCGTCACGGAAATATTCCGCCATGGTCAAACCGGTCAGCGCCACACGCAATCTGTTTCCGGGCGGCTCATTCATCTGACCGTAAACCAGCGATACTTTGTCGATAACGTTTGAATCGGTCATTTCGTGATAGAAGTCGTTTCCTTCACGCGTACGCTCGCCTACGCCGGCAAATACGGAATAACCGCTGTGCTCGATCGCGATGTTACGGATCAATTCCATCATGTTAACGGTTTTGCCTACACCCGCACCGCCGAACAGTCCGACTTTACCGCCTTTACTGAATGGACAGACCAGGTCGATAACCTTGATGCCGGTTTCCAGCAATTCGTTGGCCGCCGCCTGTTGATCATAAGACGGCGCACTGCGATGGATGCCCCATTTCTGTTTTTCGCCGATAGGGCCTTTTTCATCGATAGGCTGACCCAGGACGTTCATAATACGGCCTAAGGTTTCCTGTCCGACCGGCACTGAAATGGGTGCATTGGTGTTGCTAACGGTCAAGCCTCTGCTTAAGCCATCGGTGCTACCCATCGCAATCGATCTGACTACACCGTCACCCAATTGCTGTTGCACTTCCAATACCAGGTCTTTTCCTTCTACATTTAATGCATCATATACTTTGGGCAGTGCTTCACGCGGAAATTCCACGTCAACAACCGCACCAATAATCTGAACGATTTTACCCGAACTCATTGAGTTGTCCTCTTATAATTTGTGTCGTTTTTGCTTGGGCTTAAAGGCTTAAACAGCTGCGGCACCGGCAACAATTTCTGAAATTTCCTGCGTAATAGCGGCTTGCCTGGCTTTGTTGTAAACCAGTTGCAACTCACCGATAAGATTGCCGGCATTATCCGAAGCGCTCTTCATGGCGACCATTCTGGCAGCCTGCTCACAGGCATTGTTTTCAACCAGGCCTTGGTAGACGATCGACTCGATATAACGGGTCAGCAAGTGATCCAGAACTTCCTTGGCATCGGGCTCATAAATATAATCCCAATGACCGCTCAGGCTTTCTTCGATCTCTTCCGCTACTACAGGCAGCAACTTTTCAACAGTTGGTCTTTGAGTCATGGTATTCACGAATTCATTGTATACGACATACAATTCATCGATAGTACCCTGCTCATAAGCATCCAACATGATTTTAATGATGCCGACGATATCCTGCAGGTGCGGAGTGTCACCCAACTTGGAAACCTGTCCGACCATGTTCGTTTTCAGATTGCCAAAAAAGCCGACAGCCTTTGTGCCGATCGTACAAACGTCTACATCAATGTTTGCTTTGTCCCATTGCGATAACTGCGTCAGCGTTTTTCTGAACAAGTTTGAATTCAGACCGCCGCACAAGCCCCTGTCAGAGCTTATTACAATGATCCCAACCCGCTTAACCTCACGCTTAATGAGAAAAGAGTGTTTATATTCCGGATTGGCATGGGCCAGATGCTTAATGATCCGGCCGATTTTTTGGGAATATGGACGTGTTGCCTGCATTCTGTCTTTTGTTTTACGCATTTTGCTCGCCGCAACCATCTCCATTGCCCGAGTGATCTTTTGAGTATTCTTGATACTCGCAATCTTTGTGCGTATTTCTTTACCAACAGCCATTTGAAGACCCTTTTACCAACTATGAGTTTTGATGAAAGTTTGAATAGCAGTCAGCATAC
>CAYPJI010000322.1:0-2504 GCA_964411045.1 uncultured Methylobacter sp.
ACCGGGCACCCGGCAAGTTTGCTGTTTACCTGGGGTGTGTGTTGCTGATATTGGGCGTGTTCGCCATGTTCTATGTCCGTGAACGACGGCTTTGGGTCTGGATACGTCCCGAGGGTGAGCAGGGTAGTCGCGCGCTTATGGCCATGACGTCGCAGCGCCGCAATCTGGATTTTCATCGAGAGTTTGAGCGCCTGAGCGGCGAGTTCAAGCGCGTGTTTCCTCAGAAGGAAGGTTCGTGATGTCCGTTTCCCAGACGCAGGATGACCTTTGGCTTGACACTGACGGCCCGAGCGGGCGCAGTAAGCCCAACTGGACCGACCTGGTGTTTTTTTTGCTGTTGTGCGGTGGCGCCTGGTATGCCATGCAGCGCGCCGGGCACCTGATGGATGGCTACGACCGAGCCATTCTTGTCGGGGCGGTGCCGGTCATGGCCTGGTTGGGCTGGTTGTGGCGGCCCTTGCGCAAGCTGGCGTTGGCCCTCACGGTCGCGGGTGGCCTGGCCCTTATGCTCTACGGTGGCAACCTGGAGCAGGCCGATACATCATTTTGGCTGCGTTATCTGTTGTCGTCGCAGTCGGCCATCATGTGGATGTGCGCGCTGTTTGTGCTCGCCACAGTCTGTTACTGGCTGGGGTTGATTGCTCGCAGTGACACCGCCTTGTGGTTGGGCACGGCACTTACCTGGGGCGCGGTGTTCGCCGGGCTTGCCGGGTTGCTGGTGCGTTGGTACGAGAGCCATTTGCTGGGGGCCGATATTGGCTACATCCCGGTGAGTAATCTCTACGAGGTGATGATCCAGTTTGCCCTGATCACGGCCATGTTTTATCTGTACTACGAAGAGCGTTACAAAACCCGTACCTTGGGGCCGTTCGTGATGCTGGTCATTACGGCGGCCATAGCCTTTTTGCTGTGGTACACCTTTGCGCGCGAGGCGTATCTGATTCAGCCGCTGGTGCCGGCCCTGCAAAGCTGGTGGATGAAATTGCACGTGCCTGCCAACTTCATTGGCTATGGCACGTTCTCGCTGGCAGCCATGGTGGCGTTTGCTTATCTGGTGAAAGAGCACGGCCATACCCGCTCTTGGTGGAAGCTGGCGCCGTTATTTGTGCTGGGGGTGTTGCTGGCAGCCGAACCTATGGTGTTCCGGACCGAAGGCTTGTCCATGTACTGGATGCTGTATTTCGGGATTGGTGCTTTGGTGGTGGGGGCTATTCTGGCTTTTCGGCGGCCGCTGTCGGAGCGTTTGCCGGCATTGGAAGTGCTCGACGACATCATGTACAAGGCCATTGCCGTTGGCTTTGCATTTTTTACCGTCGCCACCATTTTGGGGGCCTTGTGGGCAGCCGAGGCATGGGGTGCTTACTGGCAGTGGGATCCCAAGGAAACCTGGGCCTTGATTGTTTGGCTGAATTACGCCGCATGGCTGCACATGCGGCTCATGAAGGGTCTGCGTGGTACTTACGCGGCTTACTGGGCCCTGGTTGGTTTACTGATCACCGGGTTTGCTTTTCTGGGCGTCAATATGTTTTTGGCCGGGTTGCACTCTTACGGCGAGCTGTAAACGCGCCGCGTTGTTCGCGCAGGGCCGTTCGATCCGGCCCGGCAAGGCCGGGCGGTTGCAGTCATTACTGCGTCGGCAAGGCGGGGTTGCTGCATTCAGTGGCACAATCCTGCAGGCGGGGTGAATCCAGCGCCCCGAATCCAGGCAGGAGTGAAGGATGTCGCAAGGTTTTTTTGCTGATGCCGCGGTCGATCGCGGCCGTGTGCGAGCCGATTGTCGTGCCATTCAAGCCGAAGTGGTGCGTCTGGGCTGGGTGCACTGGCTCGTTCGTGGCGCGGTGGTGTTGGTGGTGGCGTGGCTGTTCTGGCGGCTGGCCCAGGGCATTGTGCGGTTTGGCTCGGGTTTATCTTACGAGCGGCTGGGGTCACCCGACACGGCGCTGGTGAGCGCGCTCACGCGGGTCAATCCTTATCTTTGGTGGGTGGTGGTCGCCATACTGGCGATTATCGTGATGGCAATTTTGCGGTCGGTGTGGGGCTACGGTGTGCAGCGCGAGCGCGCTGCCGTAGTAAGCACCACGACGTTGCGGCAGCTTGCTCCTTTATTGTCACGGCCTGCGCGCGAGGTGTTGGCGTGGGTCTGGCGCGATCGCAGCCAGCCGCTTACCCAGGGCGATTTACGCCGGGCTTTGGCAGAGTTGCGCGGGGGGCGTATTGGCATGATGGCCACGGCTGCCGAGCAAGCTGAAATTCTCGGTTTCCCGGCAGAGCCACCGCACACGTTGCCAGAGAATGGGATGCTGGCGGTTGCAGAGGGTGATGACACTGCAACGGTTGCACTCGTAACGTCTGCGTCGGCAACAGCGGAACCGGCGCTTGAGCCGGGTGCCGCAGAGCGGGGATAGGTGCTTCAGGCATTGTGAAAAATGGGGGCGTCCCCGAATGGCACTTGGTTAAGGCATAACCTGCTGAGATAGCAATAGAAAAGACCGGATCCGTGGTGG